>JAHHTI010000036.1 GCA_020024735.1 Mycoplasmataceae bacterium
TAAGGAAAATATTACTAATCGATAGGTTATTCTTAAACATTGAATTCACAATATTTACTAACTTTTTAAGAAATATTCTATACTTCATGTGATTTCTTATAGAAAATTCTCACCACAACAATTGTAATAATAGCTACTAATAAAATAGCTAAACCAACTGATAAACCAATAATCATCGGTTTATTGGATTTTGGTACAACCGGAGTCGCAGTCACTGATTCTTTAAAGGTTCGAGTAACCTTTGCTCCTTCTTTGTCATAAAATGTACAATTATTAACTATTACAGTTAAAGTTCCTAACTCATCATTGATATTAGTGAAGGAAATTAGACTCTTTGGTGGAGTAGTAACAAAATTGATAAACTCTAAATCATCATAAGTTACTTGAGAAGGAATAATCCCTGATTTTACTTTAATTGAAGAAGGAGTGATAGAAGAGAAACCTGAAACTGTTACATTAAATTGTTTACTATCAACTTTTAAATTACAATTAGCTCCATCATAATATTTATTAGCAGTTACATAGAATGTAACTGTTCCTGCAACATTATCAGCAATAGCTTCAATCCCACTAAAAAGAGTTGGTGCAACGTCTAGGCCTGGATATTCTTGAGGGAAAGATGAAGTATCAACAATTTCATTGAAGATAACATTTAAGATACTTGTATCTGAAATTACTTCAGAAGGTAATTTTGAATATCATTTAGAACTTCCACTACTTTGAACTAAATGTGATGGGTTAAAAATTCTTTGGAATCCATTAAAGGTTTTTTCAAATGTTTTAGAAGAAGGATTAATTTCTCCCATAACATCATAATATTTATCTACTTCAAAGCTAATCGTTAAAGTACCAAATTTATTATTAGTAGTTTGAGCAATATTGCTCACAACAACACCATCAGGGAAATATGATTTATCAAAATATCTTCATAAATCATCAACCGTTCTGATATTTAAGTTACTAGCAGGATAATTTCTACTATCCAATGTTTCTAAAGGTACAATGCTAGAAGGTTTTTGAACTTTAAAATTATTAATTTCCACAGAATCTCTTAGGTTTTCTTGAACATTTCCATTTTCGTCATAGGCCTTTGTTAAGGTATAAGAAATAATCAATTTACCTTGATTGTTCAATGGTACTAATTCAAATGTTTCAAACTTAGCATCTATCGGTAATGATTGAATAGTAGTAATCTCTTTAAACTTGGTTTCTTTATCAGCATCAGTAGGTAACTTATTAAAATTATTTGCAAAATCTAATGCAGTGATTGAAGACAATCCTTCATAACCAAAGTTTTGTTCCACAACGGTTTTTTTGATTTTCTTAAAACCTATAATACTAATGGTTTTTTCTAAACCGTGAACAGAGCCATCTTTAGTTGCTTCTACTTTATTACCATTTTCATCATAATATGTTCCTATTCATACAACAACAGTTAAAATACCATTAGCATTATCAGGACTTGAACCAAGGATTTTCTTTTCAAAAACGCCAGGGACAGCACCTACAATTTCAACATATTGTTTAAAGAAAGATTCAATGTCATCATTAATTAATTTAATTGCTTCATCCACTTGAATGTTATTATCTGCATTGGCTTTTGGTAAAACATCAGTTATTAAAGTTTGAGTAGCAAAATTTCTTAATTCAATAGTGAATTGTTTTGGAGTATCTTTAATTAATTCTCCTTTTTTGTTGTAATAATTTGTACATAAAGTAGTAATTGTTAATGTACCATATTTATCAATTGGTGACAATTTAGTATTGGTGAAAATACGGTCATCAGGGAATGATGTTAAATCAACATAATCTTCCCAATATGGTTTACCAGCAGCAGCATCTACATGAACACTAGTTGGTAATACAGAATAATCAGCTTTACTATTTTGTACTAACTTACTTTCAACAGTTTTCTTAAAACCTGTAATTCTTACTGTTTCAATAAGTGGTAAATACATATCTTTACTAACAGGATTTCCCTTTTTGTCATAATATTGATCAAGTTTTATATCAACAGTTAGAGTTCCTAACAAATTATTGTAATTAAAATTACTAGCATACCAACTAGGAGCTGAACCTAGGATAGTATAAGGATTGACAATTTCAATAATACTTTTTAAATCTTCTGTTGTAGTAATGCTACTAGCAATAATATTACTAACATTAGTAGCAGTATTTTGAATTACTTTGGTTGGTTCTTGCTTAGAAAAACCAGTTAAACGTAATTCATACTTATTTGAACTATTCATCAAGTTTCCGTTGCTATCAAATCATTTATCAGCCGTAATACTAACATCACATATTCCCTTGATGTTGATTGGATTTACTACTGCATAGGTAAATGTTGTGCCTGTAGGGAAAGTACTAGTATCAACATAGGTGCAAATTTGATTAGAAGAACCACAAATACCAGAAGAACCACCTTGTAAATCAGTCGGATAAATAACATCAGTTGGAGCAGGAGTTGATTTTTGGAAAACAGTTGATTCTCTTACAATTTCAAAACCAGTATATTGAAAATCTTGAGTCATAGGTTGATAATTAAAATCATCAACGCATCTAAAAATACCTTTTTCATCATAATAATTATTTAAGATAACAGTAAATTTAAGTTCACCCATTAAATTGTTTGATACGATGTTAGTAATCATAATATTTGTAGGATAACCGGTCTTTTTTGAAGGATTTTGAATTTCAATTAGATTCTTTAATTGATTTGCTGTCTTGATTTCAGATGCCAGCTTACCATCAAAAACTAAGCCAGCTTTTTTGACGATTTGAGTTTGTCCTTGTTCTAAAAAACCTGTTAACTTCAGACCGAATTTTTTAGCTTCTTTTTTCGGTTCTCCTGAAGCATCATAATAAGCAGATGCATATAAACTTATATCAAGTTCACCAATAGCATTGTTAGGAACAAAAGTGTAATTATAAAATGTTGTGCCATCAGGGAAAGAAGAGAATGTAATGTAATCAGCAATATTTTTTTCATTTATTTCTGAAGCTAAAATTTTAAGATCTGTTGGTAAAGTTGTAGGTGGTGAATATTTTGCTAAAATCCTTGATTCAGTTACCTCTTTAAATCCAGTAATTTCAAGTGGTATTACTTTTTCTTTATCTTGTTTTAATCCCTTGTCATCATAATATGAAGAAAATACTAAATTAAAATTAATTTTTCCCTCTCTCTCAAGGTTATTAGCAACAAGTCCAGTGATTTTTTTAGTTGCTTCAATTGGTAAATTGTTAACAGTTAAATATTTTGCAAATATTTGTTCTTCAGTAATAGTAGAAGCTAAGATTTCTCTTTTTTCATCAACAGGAACATCCACAATTTCTCAATTAGTAGGTTTTTGTGTAGCAAAGCCAGTGTTAATGGTAAATTCAGGAAGCACTGCATCTTTAGATACAGAATAACGATCATCATCATTATAAAATATAGAAGCTCTTAAACCACTAATATGTAGAGTTCCTTTTGCATCATCTGCATCAAAAACAGTAGAACTATCTGCAGAAAACTTAACATTTTTGGGAAAAGAAGAAATATCTAGATAAGAAGTAATATTAGAAACATTAATTTGACTTGGTAATATACCACTAACAATTGGAGCACCAATAACTGAAGGTGCTTTTACCTTTTCTAAGTCATTAAAAGTAATCGGAAAAGTTGCAAAATCTGGATCACCTTTAGATACTAATAAATTGTTCTTATAATATTTAGACAAAGAAACACTTGCATTAACTACACCAGTTCTATTGTTATAACCATTATCCGCATCATACAATACACTAATTACACATCCTTCAGGAAGGTTTTCGAAAGATAAATTTTTAGTAATTATTTCTTTAGTAAAATCACTTGGCAAGGTATGACTAATTGCAGGAGTAGCAGCTTTAACATTAACAGTTGAATCATTAATGTTTTTTAAATTTTTTAATTCTATTGTCAATGAAATTGGAGTATCTACTAAATCACCTTTGCCATCAAAAGATTTATCAATTGTAACTGTAACAGTCAGAGCATTATCAATAGTAATTGTTGTTGGGTCAGTAGTTACTTCATAGGTTGCTCCATTAGGTAAACCATCAACATTCACTGTTTGATTTAATAATTCTGGTGAATTGGCAAGTTCATATTTGTTAATAGTTGAAAAAGGAAAACTACTATTAATTGTGACAGTTGTAGGAGTTACATTTTTAAATCCTGGAATAATAACAGGAAACTCTTTACGAGAAGAATCTAGAACACCGTTCAAGTAACTACCATCTTTAAAAACACATGTAAAACCAATTTCTCCTT
Source organism: Mycoplasmataceae bacterium (assembly GCA_020024735.1). Taxonomy (GTDB): domain Bacteria; phylum Bacillota_I; class Bacilli_A; order Mycoplasmatales; family Mycoplasmoidaceae; genus Mycoplasma_L. The sequence continues at coordinate 4,295 of JAHHTI010000036.1, forward strand.
TAAGATTTAAAATTTGTAAATCAATTAAACCTGCAGCATCTTTCTTAATGGAGAAATCAGCCGGAGTAGAAGCAATAGAATTGTACAATCCTGTAAAAGCATCTTGTTCGATTGTATAAAAATATGGTCTCACCATACTTTTTAGTAATTCTTCTTGTTCATTAATAGTTTTTTTTCTAAGATTATCTGCAAAGTCTTGAGGATAAAGAAAATCATCACCTGAAGAAATTACTTGTACTCCAGTAGTCACTAAATCAAGGGAATTAACAGCAGGTGGAGGAGCAATACTAACATTTCATTTCACTCTGATAGTTTGACTAACTTGAGTATCTTTTTCTACATTAAAGGAAACACTATTAATGCTTTTAGCGAAGTTAATAACATTTAAAGAAGTTACTTCAGGTTCAGTTAATGAAGGAATTGTAATTAGAGAAAGTACATTATCCTTAGAAATGCTATTAAAATCATCAATTGAGATATCTGCATTCTTTGGAAGAATATGAGTTATTTGTTCATTCACAGTATCAATAATAGATTTTGCTTTGCTTGTTGCACTAGCAAGATTTACATCTTTAACTGTGTGTTGTTGATGAATAATTGAAGAAAAAACAATTGGTGAAGCAATTGCAATTGTTAGAAAACTAAATCACTTAGTTAGCAAGAGTTTTTTAGACATGTATTATATTATAATATAATATAAAATTTATGCAAATCTTCGAAGAAATGTAAATTAGAACCAACGCTTAAAAACTTTATTTTTAATCATACCGATTTCAATCTTATAAGGATAAATTTCTTCATCATTAATTTTAGGTCAAGGTGTTTCTAATATTTTTGGTATATTTTCCAAACGTTCATTATAAATAACGTTTATTAAAGCTTCAAAACCTATTGTTCCATATCCAAGATTTTCATGTCTATCTTTATGAGAACCCAAGATATTTTTAGAATCATTCAAATGTACACAAAAGATTTTATCAATCCCGATATTTTTATCAAAAAGATTTAAGTATTCATCAAAATTGTTAATATCAACACCAGAATCATTTAAGTGACAAGTATCTAAACACACACCTACTTTATCACTATTTACACCATCAATAATATCTTTAATTTCATCCATATTTGAACCTACTTCAGAACCTTTTCCAGCCATTGTTTCTAATAATAAAATTACATTATTTTGTGCCTTGTTAAGTGCACTTTTTATCCCGTCCACAATGAATTTTATACCAATTTCAAGTGGTTGATCTAAACGACTTCCTGGATGTAAAACTAATTTATTAAATCCCATTTTTTCTACACGAATTAATTCCTTAGTTAAAAAATCAACAGCTAGCTCTCTTACTTCTGGTTTTGACGAACAAAGATTAATAATATATGGAGCATGAATTATTACATCATTTGCATCGATATTATTAATTTTCATTAATTCATGAGCTTCTTTTATTTTGAAAGTTTCTACATCTTTACGAATTGTATTTTGTGGCGCACCTGTATAAATCATAAAAGTAGTAGCTCCATTATCAATACTTTCTTTGACTGCACCTAATAAATAATCTGGGGAAGTTAATCCAATATGCGATCCAATTAATAATTTTTTATTCATAACTCTTACCTACTCCATATTCTCAATCTTCAATTTCCATATCAATTGTAACAATTAATTTGCTCATTGGTGTAGGAACGACACTTACATATAAATTATTTTTAACATCTAAAATATTAACTACTTTTATTTTATATTCATTATGTGGAGTAATGATTTTAATTTTCATATTTTTATCAAAATTATTTTTAGAAGTTATTTCGTATTCTCAAGGAGATAATTTCTTATCAATTACAAATACATAATTTTGATTTACATTCTTTGGTACATCATGATACAACATTTTATTTTTGTTAGCATTGATAAGAAAGGCATCATCAAAATCACGATTAGCTACTTCTAATAGTTTTTGATACAAAAGTTCTTTATCAATAAGCTTTTTTGTATAACAATCATCAATAAAATTTCGATAAGTTTTCGCTACAGTTGTAACATAATTTAAACTCTTCATTCTACCTTCTACTTTGAAACAACTAACTCCCATATCAATTAATTCATCTAAATATTTAATGTATGTCATATCTTTAGCGCTCATTGTAAAAAAGTGATCAACATTGTAATCATTTAAATGATACATTCAACGACAAGATTGTGCACATCCACCAACATTAGAATCACGTAAACAAAAATTATTACTCATCATACATCTACCACTAAATGCTATACATACTGCACCATGAATAAAGATTTCTATCTCCATCTTATTTTTTAAAGCAGATGTTGTGGCTTTAATTTCTTCTTTAGTCATTTCTCTAGCAAGAACAACTCTAGAGGCATTGTATTTTTTAAAGAAAAGTGCTGCTTTTGAATTAGTGATAGATTGTTGAGTAGAAATATGAATAGCACAATTAGGAAATTTATCATTGATAGTTTTGATAATAAAAGGATCAGCTGAAATGAAACCATCTATATTAAGAGGAGCAATTTGCTCAAAGAATTTCATAAAATCTGTTGCTAAAAAATTACGACAAATAATGTTAGTTACTAAATATACTCTCTTATTGATAGAGTGTGCATATTCTACAATTTCTTTAATATCATTAATTTCAAAATTAGATGCTCTAGCTCTTAAGGAAAAAGACTTTGCACCTAGAAAGATTGCATCAGCACCATAATTAAGTGCGTAATATGCTTTTTCTTTATCTCCTGCAGGAAGTAATAATTCAACTTTATTCATCATCTTTCTCCATATGTAAAATTTCAGAAGTTCCTTTACCTAAAAACCCATGAGCAATTGGTGTAGAAAATTTAGTTTTAAATTCATCAATTGTTTCATTTACAAACTTCTTATATCTATTTAAATCTTGATTAAAATATTGAATACATTGAGCATAAATATCAGTACTGTAATAAACTTCTGTCTCTTTCATATTAATAGTATCGATTCTTAATCAGTCTAAATTTTCTAACTTATCTAACATATCAAAAGTATATAGTTGATAACCTGAAAACATATGTGTTCCATGTTCATCTTCAATTAAATAATTAGGTAATTTTCTTAAGTCTTCTCTAATTGATAATCTTCTATGGTTCAATGTTATGTCATAATAATTTTCAAAGTTCGAAATAAGATTTCAACGGGAATGCATAATAAACATAAAACCTTGACCTTGCATTTCTACTTCTAAGCCAGACAATTTATGTTTTAAAATATCTGCAACTTCTAATAATGATAATTCTCTAGCCAATGTAACACTAGAACAATTAATTTCTTTAAAAAAATCAAATTGATAATAAGAAGTAACTAAAGTTTCTGGTGCATATTTTAACTTTAATCCTAGTGCTAACTCTTCATTTAGTTGTGCAATAGCAAAATCACTAAAGATAACTCCATCAATGTCTAATGTAGATAAATATTTCAAATACTTAGATAATTCTTCAATATCTTGTTCAAAAAAGAAAGCATTAACTTTCACAAAGATTTTTGTTTTTTGTTTCTTCTTAATAATTTCTTCAAGTTCACTAGAAGTAAAATAATAGTTATCTCTTAAAGAATATTTTGCTTGTCCTATAATTAGTCCATCAATATTCTTTGCTAGACAATAATTTGCATGATTAACGTCATAAGCTTGAATTACTAATTTCATTGTTTCTTTCCTATCATTACTCCATCATCAATAGCAATGTACTTAAACTTAAATTTTGGGTGTTGTTCTAGGTATATTTTGAATTCATCTAAAGAAGCAATAATCCTTTGCTGATTGTTACTTTTGTCTTTTATATCTCTAATTTTTTTAAGATCCATATTGTCAATAAAAAAGATAGTTTTATCATGAGCAAAAGACATTAAATGCTCAATTAATTTATCTTGGTTTCTTTTTGGTCCATCTACTAGGATTAAATCATATTTTTTATCACTATAATATGTAAAACAATCGTTGTGATGTAAATGAATATTATTGATTCCCTTTAGCATTTCGCAAGCACATACATATCTTTCATCGCTAAACTCAACAGTGTCAATTTCAAGATGTGGGTATTTATGTGTCATCATATATGCACTATAACCAATTCCAGTTCCTATTTCTAAAATTGTATGTATGCCATTTTTGGCAATAATTTCCAATAATAAAGACAAAGTTGCTTCTCTAAGGGAAGCAACATTCATTTCTATACTTTTTTGTTTAAGTTCACTAATTTTATCCATAGAAATATCACAGACTAATATTTATTTCTTTTTTTAGCTGCTTCTTTTTCTTTTTCCATTCTACGAAGACCTGGTCTTAAATAAAAAATGTGTTTTCTATAATCTCTTCTAGTTTCATTAGAAATTCTTTTAAATCTCTTAATTGCTTGTTCAAGATCGTTTTCAACAATAACAGTTTTTGACATTAAGGCTCACCCCCTCTCTTGGAAATACTTTTTAATTATATATTAGATTTTATCTAATTACCAATATTTTTACCAGATAATACACAAATATCTTTCAACTTGGTTATTGATAGCAAACAAATGTCTACACAATTGTGTCATATTTATCTTTAAATTCTTGTTTAGTTAAATTAATCTTGCATCTATTTTGTTGCATTAATTTATTCAATTCTATCCTTGCTTGGTTATTATGTGTTTTCAATAATTTGTTTTGAATGGCTTTATTTTCTTTTTCCAGTTTATTTATATTGTTATAACTTAGCAATAAATTATATGGAATAAATCTTTTGAAAGGATAATCAATTTGCAATACTTGCTTATAAACTATTGTATATATGAAATCATTGAAGAAATTTAATGCTGAAGAATTAATTAATGTAGTAGCATCAATTTCATCTTTGGTTAATCCACTAGTCAAATAAGTTTGTTTATTAAAAATATTATTTAATGATTCATTCTTTAGAAAACCATTATTAAATCCGTAATACATTAATTCATTGACGTGGAATTCTATAATCACAGGAAAATCTCTTCCGAATAATGACATAAAGAACTTTAAAATATCATTCATATACTTCTTTGATTTTAATTTAACATAGAAGTAATGTACTCTACTATTATCTTCATTATTAGTGATTAAATTATCTTTATTGATCACAGTAAATTTAAAAATAGCAATACCATGTTTTAGCTTTATTTTAACTTCTTCTGAAATCTTTTTTTCTTTATTGGCACTGTTAATTAAGTCATCAACTGTCATTTTGGTTGTTGTATTATTTTCGATATTTAACATAAATTATCCTTTAACAATAAGAAATGAAATTAATTCATAATCATTTGATGAATTACTAAAAGTAGAATCTTTATTAAACAATTTACTAAAAGCATCTTTTTCTTTATCGTTGTCTATAGATTTTAAAGCTAAGTCTAGCAAATTAGAATAACTCTTCATATCAAATCCAAAATTAGTTTCACTATTGAATTTATAGATAAGTTCATCGTTTTCTACTTTTTGATTATTAGCAATTGCTTTTAATATATTAAGAATAGTATTTGTTTCCTTATAACTATAAATAACATTCCCATGTTTATCTAAATAAACCAAATAATATGGATCAATAGGATTAAACTCATTGGATATAATATTGTTTTTAAACAAGAAGATTATTCCTTCTTTGTTGTGTGGTAATTGATTATTAGCAATTGCAAATATTCCAGTTGGTTGTTTAATTAATTTAGATGAATTATTTTCTAAATAAATTTGTAAATCAGTTGTATATTCACTTAATGTTAAATTACTAAAACTTACATCTCCTTTTAAATCTTCAATATCCACTACCTTTTCTTGTAATTCTTTTAATTGTTTTACTCTATAATTATCATCATTAGTAAAGGATTGATCGATAATATTTTCATCTCCTGTAGAAGCCAAAACAACTTTCTCCATTTTAGTAGTAACGATATTTTTTAATTTAATATATTCTTCTAGTTTAATATCTGGTCAAAAATTTACTAATTGTATTTTTTTATTAATTGAACCAATTCTATCAATTCTACCGAACCTTTGAATAATTCTTACCGGATTCCAATGAATATCATAATTTACTAAGAAATCACAATCTTGAAGGTTTTGCCCTTCAGAAATACAATCAGTAGCTATTAAAATATCTATTCCTTTTGTTTGTTCATAATTAGTTTTGTCCAAATCTTTGGATTTTGGAGAGAAATATGTAAGTAATATGTTCATATCTTTTTTAGAAGTTATTTTAGGATGATTAGTATCGTTAGTAGAACCTGTAATAACACATGTATATAGACCTTTGTCTAAAAAATAATCTTTTAAATTTTTAAATAAATAATTAGCAGTGTCAGCAAAAGAAGTAAAAATAATCACTTTATTATTGCCTAAATTAATATTATCAGTTAGTTTTTCTTCAATTACTTGCTTCAATTTTTTTAATTTATCATCATTCTGTGGTTCGATATTTCGGTATTCTTCTTGTATTTTTTTAAATATTTCCATATCGGATTCAATATCACTTTTACATTTAACAATATCTAAATCTTCTTTCTTAATCTTAATTTTTTTAGAGAATACATCAATAAATTCTTCATCTTCATCATTGAATTCGGTAATATCGTGTTTTTTGGAGAAACTCTTTTTTCTAAGAGCTAAGATCCAAATA
>JAHHTI010000037.1 GCA_020024735.1 Mycoplasmataceae bacterium
ATTGTGTTTCTACGGACACGGTCCACCGCTCACTTTTATAAGTGAGATGTAAGTTGCCTTACATTCTTTACTATGATTATAGCACATTAAAAAAATATGTTTAGCATGTTAGCATAAATTACTTTTTAATTACCTTAACCTCCTTCCAATTTATTAAAAATATCTTCAATATTGTTTTGTTCTTAATCACATCTATATCAAATAAGTTCTCTTCTTGTTTGTCTTTGCTAATTGATAAACTGAAAACTATCAATGTAGCTTTAGCTTTCAATCAAAATCAATTTAGCAGGAATTATAAGATACATCTGTAATCGTTTTTTTTCTGATTTAACATAAAAACTTATATTCCACCAAATCAAACAATAGAGTGATTTATACTTATGTTAATGTTTCAGAGAGATGTTTAATTATCTCTCCATATATGTAAGTGCTGTTTTTTTGCAAAATCACTAAAAAATTTTTAATTTTTTGTATAAACCAATTATCTATCTATGCTTTAACCAACCTTAAAGCACTTACACTATCCATTATGCTCAATTGTTTATTAAACATAATACAGCAAGTTAAAATGCTACTAGAGAATAATACTAGAGCTGACTATAAATAAAAAAAGAAACCACTAGAGTGGTTTCTTTTAAAAATAAAACGTTAAAGCAATAACTATTTTTTAATGATAGTACCAGTTTTACCAGCAATAGCATCTTCAACTTCTTTAAGATCAGCAATAATAGCTTCTCCTGTAGGGTTGTTTTCTACGAAAGAAATTGCAGCTTGTACTTTAGGTAACATTGATCCTGGTGCAAATTGGTTATCAGCGATGTGTTTTTGTGCTTCAGCAATTGTCATTGAATCTAAAGATTCTTGGTTTGGTTTTCCTCAGTTAATAGCAACTTTAGAAACACCAGTTAAGATAATTAATTTGTCAGCTCTTACTTTAGCAGCTAATAAAGCTAAAGCGAAGTCTTTATCAATTACTCCATCAACACCTTCAAAACCATCTTTTGTTTCCACAGTAGGGATTCCTCCACCACCACCACAAATAACACAGTTCTTAGCATCAACAGATTTTTTAATTCCTTCAATTCCGATGAAGTTTACAGGTTTTGGACTAGGAACAACTTTTCTATATCCTCTACCAGCATCTTCTACGATAGTTGAACCTGGGTTAGCAGCTTCAGCAGCTTCTTTAGTAGTATAGAAAGGACCTACTGGTTTAGTTGGGTTCTTAAATGCAGGGTCTGCAGGGTCTACAATAGTTTGAGTTAAAATGTATTGTACTGGAATATTTAACCCTTGTCTTTTCATTTCAGATGCAATAGCATTTTGCATATGGTATCCAATATAACCTTGACTCATACCACCAGCTTCTGCAAAAGGCATGTTGAATTTATTTTTTGCAATTACAGATTCATTTGCAAAAGAGTTTACAATCATTCCTACTTGTGGACCATTTCCGTGACCTACAACTACTTCATGTCCATCTTTTAATAATGAAACAATTTTCGCTGCAGGAATTTTAACTAATTCTTTTTGTTCAGTTGGATTATCACCTAAAGCGTTTCCACCTAAAGCAATTACGATTCTTGCCATATTTTATTCTCCTTAAAAATTAATACTATTTAAGTATATAACAAGAATAATAAAAGTTTAAATATTTATATTTAAAGTATGAAAAAAATCACTTAAAATGAAAGAGTTTTGTCCTTGATGTTTAATAAAGTTAAATAATAATTAAATACCATAGGCATTTTTTGAGTTATTAGGAATACTAGGAGCACTTCCTGGAACACTTGGTTTATTCGGATTGTTTGGAATGTTAGGACGATTAGGGATATTAGGAATATTAGGTCTAGCTTGCTGTCCAGGAATATTTGGTCTTCCAGGAATATTAGGTGGAGGAAGATTGTTGCTACTATTAGTTGTAGGTTTTGAACCTTCTTTTGCTTCTTGCCTTTTAGCTTTCTTAATTTCTTTCTTTGACATACCAGCATATTTATTATCTTCACTATCAGGTTGATAATTATTGGCACCAGATACATCAATGGTATATAAAACACCTTGACCAGCTCTTGCTTTCTTATTCATTTCAGCATCAGGATCAGCTAATTTTAAAGTATTAAATACTTCTAATTGTTCTTCAGGAACAGCCACAGTAACAGGAGTATATGAACCTAATGCTGGTTCTTTGTGATAAACAGTTACCATTGGTAAAGTTTGGGTTTCAAAAGCTTCATAGAATTCTTCTGGAATATTGGCATATCCACCAAAACTATTATTACCAGTTTTCGCTCTTCAAGCACGATTGATTCTTAATTGTTTAAGTAATAAATTACAATATCGATCAATTTGTAATTTTTCATCATAAGAAATATAGTCACCACGTTGTTTTTTATAGTTAATGTAATATAGTAATTCTTCAAAAATGACATCATCTGGTTTGGTAGCATGAGCTTTTAGAAAGTCATCATCATAATTTCTTACACTTCCTTGAACAGCATTAGGACCATTGTCATATTTATAGTGCAATGGTTGTGAAGGTTGATTATTTTGATTACCTTTAGGTGGTTGATTAAAATTAGCCATTATTACTCCTTATCTTTGATAGTGTTGGTGATTATTAGATTTTTCCAACATATGAGAATTTTGGTTAGCAACTAAATATTTATCAACATAGTAATCCATAAAAGATAGGACATTACTATAGTAATTGTGAGGATTTTCAACAAATGGCATATAACCAGCTAAAGGAATAGTGGCTAAAGCAACATCAGGAATTAAGGATTGCATATTTTGAATAGATTCATTCACTCTTAATAATCCATCATCTTGACCATAAACAATCATTGTTGGCATTGCAATTCCCATATATAAACTTTCTAAAGATTCCTTGAAGTTTTCATCCAAGAAATAATCATACATAACATTCATTGCTTTATTAAAGATAGTATATTCACGTAGTTTGTATTTTTTGTAATATCTTCATGCGGGATTATTATGTTTCTTTTCATCTCATTGACAAAAGGCCATACGGTATAATTGATCAATTTCTTCATCAGTCTTGGGTACTAAAATATCTCTCACTTGACGAGCATCATTGACAAAAGTGTTGTCTAATGGAGACACTAAAATATTACAAATAATTTTTTGTGGAATAATTTGACACAATTGACCAGCAATTGCACAAGATGTTCCGTGAGCAATCAGCACTAAAGAATCTAAATTTCTAGCTTCAATAAAATCTAAAACATAATTCGTTAAATCTTGTAATGATAATTGTTCATATGATGGGATTTTAGAACGTCCATGACCTGGAAGATTAAGAGCATAATAATTATAAGAAACTAACAAATCCTTAAATTTACGGTGGTCTTCATATTCACAACCAATTCCTGGAATGAAAAGAATATTAGTTTTAGAGTGATTATCATCCTTTAAAGCTTCACCCATAAATTTATAATCAGTTTCAATGTAATTTATATCTGTTGATGCAGCAATTTCCTTTTGTTTCATGGCAACCTCAATATATGTATATTATATAAAATTAAAATAATTTTGTGATAATTGATTGTTGTAATAGAAATGAAAAGAGTCTTGTTTTTTTCAACTTTCACCAGACAAGCAACTATAAAATAAAAAAACTAAAAATATATTTTAATCTTTGCATTGAAAATTAATCATAGATTACTAATAAATGCACTTTACAACCTCTTATTTTTGAACGAAAATTATTATAATGAAACAAGATAAAGTTCATCTCCAAGTACAAAATGCTGTTGAGAAATACCATTTATATATGTTTCAATTAGACCATCAATCCACATTCCAAAACATAGCTAGTAATCAGATTGAACAAATGACAAAATATGTAAGGATGTTTGATGATTTGATTGAAATCATTAAGAATGTCTATGGGATCGATTACATTGATACCTACTTAAACAACCACAAAGACTTCCAACAATACTCATCAGTCTCGAATTATTATTACAAACGCAAGAAAATTGAAAATATTTTGTGAAAATATCTTTTTGGTATTTTAATTTAATATAATTAACCTAAGAGGTTAAGGATGAATACCATTGCGATTGTAGGAAAACCCAATGTTGGTAAATCAAGTTTGTTTAACCGGATTATTGACAAGAAAAAAGCTATTATTGAAGATACTCCAGGAGTTACTCGTGACCGGATTTATGATACCGCAGTTTGATTAACTCAAAAATTTGACATCATTGATACTGGGGGAATAGTGAATGAAGATTCTCCCTTACAAAATAACATTAATATGCAAGTGCAATTTGCTTTAGATGAAGCAGATATTATTATCTTTTTAGTATCTTACAAATATGGAATTAATAACGATGATATCTACATTGCTAAATTACTAAAGAAAATTAATAAAACCAAGAAGGTTATCTTATGTGCTAATATGGCAGAAACCTACAAGAAAGGTGAAGATTTATCAGTCTTCTATAATTTAGGTTTTGGTGCACCATTAATGATTTCAGCTATCCATGGAATTGGGGTTGGAGATTTATTAGATAGTATTGTTAATGAATGTCATCAGCAAGAAAACAATACTAATGAAGAACAATTTACCTTTTGTATTATTGGAAGACCGAATGTCGGAAAGTCATCTTTAACCAATGCAATTCTAAATAAAGAAAGAGTGATTGTTTCAGATGTAGCAGGAACAACAAGAGATTCAATTGATGTAAATTTTAAATATCACCAAACCAATTACACCATTATTGATACAGCAGGGATTCGTCGTAAAGGAAAGTTGTGAGATAATGTTGAAAAATACTCAGTGATGCGAGCTCAAAAAGCTATTGAAAGAAGTCAAATGATTCTTTTAGTACTTGATGGGAGTGAAAGTTTTAAAGAACAAGATGAAGTCATTGGTGGTTTAGCTTCAGCGGCCAATATTCCGACAATGATTCTAGTTAATAAAATTGATTTGATGAGTAATATGAGTGATCAAAAATGTAATCAAATCAAAAAAGAAATTAGAGCTAAGTTTAAACATTTAACTTGAGCACCGATTTTATTTACCAGTGCTTTAGAACACAAAAAGTTACATACCATTTTCAATATGATTGAAGAGATTAAAGAACAAACGACAAAAAAGGTATCTACCGCTTTATTAAATGACGTGGTATTAAAAGCACAAATGATTCAACAAGCACCACTATTTAAAGGTAACCGTATCAATATTAGTTATGCCACTCAAATTAAGAGTCAAATTCCTAGCTTTGTGATTTTTTGTAATGATCCTAAATATTTACACTTTGCTTATGCACGATATATTGAAAACCAAATTCGGACAGCTTTTGGTTTTGATAAAGTTCCAATTACTTTATATTGAAAATCAAAAAATGCCAGAACACGGGGGATTAACATTGAAAACAAGTAAAATTTTAGTTTTAGGTACAGGAGCATGAGGAACAGCTTTAGCTTCTGTCCTTTATGATAACCATCATCAAGTGATGATGTATGGAGTTAACTCTGAACAAATTGCTAATTTAAAAGAAGGGAAGAATCCAACTTTTTTTGGTGATTTAGAGATTAATTTTACTCCTACCAATGTTTCCTCCAATTTAATAGAAGTTATTCCAGATGTAGAAGCCATTATCTTTGCTTTTCCTACTAGTGCTTATGCAGATTTTGTTAAAGAATACCAATCCATTATTCCTAAGCATGCTATTCTGATTATTGCATCAAAAGGAATGGAACCACAATCACAATTACCACTAGATGTCTTTTTAAAACAACATTTTTCTAATCCAGTATGTTTATTATTAGGTCCGGGTTTTGCTAAAGAAGTAATTCGTCGTCAAAAAACATGTATCAATGTTATTAGTGAAGATAATACTATTAATCAACAAGTAGCGACCTTCTTCAATAATGAAAATTTTTTAGTTTATCCTTTAATTGATACTAAAGGTGCTGATGTTACTGCAGCTTTTAAAAATGCTTTAGCGATTTTATTTGGTTGTATGGATGGGTTACATATTTCAATCAATACCAAAGCTGCCATTCTTTCTTTAGCCTTAAAAGAAATTAAAAGTTATTTACTAGAAATTGGTGCCAACCCTGATACTATCAATGAATTATGTGGAATTGGAGATATCTATTTAACATGTTGTGATAATTTAAGTCGTAATTATCAATTTGGAATGCATATCGCACAAGCGACAAGTACATGTGAAGTTTTAAAAAATTTTCAAACTACTGTGGAAGGATATAAGTTTATTATTGCCTTTTTTCAAGCTCATCCTACAATGAATAAAAAAATGATTATCTTTAATGCTATTTACCAATTAGTACAAGATAAATTATCAGCTAATGATATCATTGAACATATCTGGAGTGAATATGCCAAACAATCCATCTAAAAATGATTTTTTATATTGTGTTCACCCTACTTGTGAAATTGATGAATTAATTACTTTATTGAAAACATATCATTTTGATTTCTTTAATGAAGAAGTGCTGATTAAAAAGTTCTATTATGATGAAATTCCTTTTTTAATTTTTGATAGTCTTTGAGATCGCCAAAAATTTACCAATGCTTTAAATGATGCGTTACCTTTAAAACAAAATATTGCTGAGGTAATTTATCTTTCACGTGATAAGGTAAAAGATTAAGCTTGGTTCTTCTTTTCTAGTTTTTCTTGCATCTTTTTCATTTTAGCTTCAAATTTAGCTTGTTCTCTTTCCATTGCTTTAGCGGCTTTAGCTGCTTCTTTTTCGGCTAATTCTTGAGCAAACTTTTCATTTAACTCTTGCGCTCGTTTTCTTTCTTCTTCCATTTTTAATTTTTCAATTTCCGCTGACTTTAGTTCGATTTTATCTTTTAGTTGTTGAAATAAGAATTCTGATCAAATCTTAATATTTTCAATTTGATACTTCTTAAAACCTTCAAAGGTTTTGTCCTTAAAAGTAGCTTCTACTGGAAATGCCATATCTAGTTTATTTAAAAATGATAGATTAACTTGATAATCACGCGGAATAAAGTAGACACTCTTTCAGTATGACACATCCTTGGTATCAATTAGAAAGATTAAATTTAAACGAATGGCATTCACCATTTTGCGACGGATGACTTCACTATTATCATCAGTTTCATCTTCAAAACGATAACATATATAACCAGGTACTTGTCTTTTTTTGGATTTACTAAACATAATTTTAATTATACCTAGATATTTGTGTAATGAAATAGTATCTTATGCATGTGGATAGTCATCATTTATAATGATGCTTTTTAATTTTTCGTATTCTTCTTCCTTTATTAGTCCATCCTTATATAACTTATCAAGTTGTGTTAATTTTTCATCAACACTATTAAATTGTAAAACTAAAGTATCATTAGTTTCAGCATCCCGAATACTCTTTTTACAGGTTCACCATTTGATAGTATCAAGATATTCCGGATTAGTTTGAGCTTCAAAAAAAGCACGCGAAAGATTATAACGAAAAAACCATACAAAAACTCAAGGTAAGAAAAATGATAAAGTAGCTCATAGAGTTAAATGATACTTAGTTGCTAACTCATGACTAATTAGTTTATTAGCCACTCCCATCATTCATCCAGAAATTAAAACATGAATTAATGAACCAATATAAATAATCGGTTTTAAGAAATCTCACACATCAAAGTTAACAATAGCTAATGATAAGATTACTGGAGTCATATCAAAAGCTAATGAGATAAAGAAGATTAAAAAAGCAAAGATAGCAAATTTTTGAATCTTAATAATATCGTGATTATTTTTCATGTTGTTCTCCTTGAGAATTATGAGCGTTAATAATATGAAAGAAGGCATCTAATAAATTAGGGTCAAAAGTCGCATCTTTTTTAATCAAAAAACTAGCAAACCCATTTTTAATGACAATATTATTACAACCATATAAACGTTTTAAATGATCACATCATAAATCTAATTCAAAAGTTATTAATGAGTCAAAATTAGAAAAGTGATAGAAGTTACTATTAATATAAGAGATTTTTTTATCACATGTTCAATAAATCAAGTTATAGACAAATTTAGTTGCCGCTTGCATTCGTTTTTCAAATCTTTTCATTCTTCCTTTAGTAACATAGAAATTTGTGTAATATTTTTCTATTCCATTAACATTACTTGACATCGAGAATCTTGAGAAACATCGAGTACGATTAACTTGTGCTTGATAGTATTCATATCCACCATTACTAATTAAAGTATCTAAAGAATGAGAACCATACATATCAAAGTCATCGACTCTTGTAAAAGCGTTATTATGTAACATTTTATTTTCATGAATTAAATAATTCACAATATTACTTGCATTTTGAGGATTACTAATAGTTTTACTAGTTTCAATAAATTCTTCAATGAAACGGTGTTCACTTTCAGATTTGATGATAGGAATAATGGTAACAAAGGCTAGCGCATCATAACGATCACGTAGAAATTTAATAATGGTTTCTCTTAATAATTCAAAATATTCTTTGGTATTAACATCATTGACACTCAAATAACGATAATCAATATCTTTTGCATCAAAACTAGCAGTTGTAAATGTACTACTATATGCAGAAGTAATAAAATTACCTTCCTTACATAAGGCATATTTTTCTTGAACTCTACCATTATTGTTTATTTTAAGAAATTGTTCTTGAAATCAAGGGGTAAAATACATTAGTATTCCGACATCATCATTTCATTCCCAATGATATCTACTGGCAAATGCTTGATTTTCAAATCTTTGTTTTTCTTTAGGCTTTTTAGGACCTAATATTTGGAAGTTTAAATTTGGTAAGATATTAGTAAATAAGATACTATTTCTGACATTAACAATTTTATATACCGTTTTCTTTCCTTCTACTGTTTGGATAAAAAGTTGGTGTGCATCATTAATAATAATGTGGTTTCTAAATATTCCTCATGAAGAAGTATAGTTATTACGAAACATCGAAGTAGATCAATCATATTTATTTAAAACTTGATATTTATCTAACAATTCTTGGGTAATAGGTCCACCTTCAATATATTTAAAATCTTCTTCTAAAATTTCACTTACTAATTCAGGAGCATTAATAATATCAATGACTTCACTTCTTAATTTTAAAGATTCTCCAATATGTTCATTTTCAAATTTTAATTTCTTAAAATTAAATAATAAAAAATATTTCCTAGCTACCTCTATATTACCTAACTTGTCAATTTGTGATAGAAGTTCTTGTGGTACTTTTTCAAATCTGGCATCGATTTTAGTTTCAATGATAGGTAGAAAATGGTGGTTTCATGTATCATCATCAAAAACCAAATCATTTGCTAATTTCAAGGTTTTCTTATTCATATCTTTATTATAAGTAAATTTTTATTAATAACAAAATAAAAAAACACGTGGTAACACGTGTTTTATTAAGATAATGTAATCTTACAAGAAGAAGATTATTTAGTAGTTGTTTGTTGTTTATTTTCTGATTGAACTTGTCCTTGAGTAACTCCTGGATTAGAATCACCATTACCTGATTGTCCAGAAGTAGGAGTTGTTGTTAAAGTTATTGTTATAGTAATGTTAACATGAGCATCAGGTTGTCCTTCACCTATCTTAGTTGTATTATTAGAACTTTTATGAACTAATACACATTCTAATTTAGGAGTTGCACTTCCAAGAACTGTATTTAAAGATTCTTCATTTGTTATATTTGCAAAACTCTTAACTTCAAATTGACTTAAATATAGATTAATATTAGTTGGAGTAATATCTACTGCATCAAGCACTTTAAAAGGCGGGTATTTTTGACTTTCTAAGTAATTCATAATATTTTTAGAATTAGGATTTACTATTTTGTCTGTACCAATAGTAACAAAATCTTTAATAGCTTGTTCTTTAGCAACTTGAAATTTTGGAGCATCAGCTGTTCCTAACATTTGATTAAAAGCCTTAGCAAAATTTTCAGCTGCTTTTGGACTCATTTCTGCTAACTTAGTACTTTCCACTGAACAACTTACTAGAGACGTTGCCATTGGAACTGCAATAGCAACACCACCAAGAGCAAGCGCACATCCTAATCCAATTTTTTTCATTAATTTCATAAATAAATATCTCCTTAAATTTAATGATATGTTCCAAATTATGGGAACAATTTAATTATATCAAAAAAAATAAAAATTCTACACTATCCTTAAATAAAAGTTATTTAATACCAAATAAGGTAAATTTTATGCTTTTTTACTATCAAAGAAATTTGTATATAAAGAAGGATACAAATAACTCATTTTTCTTACCTTACGATAAAAGGTATCAGGATTATATTGGGTATCAGTTGCTCCTAAATACGAGTATTTTTGGGTATCAATAATCAATCAGAATGATGAAGAACTAACATGTCCTTTATAATCAATCCCTAAGATTTTTCCTTCACTATCATATAAACCAGTCCCACTCGAACCATTTTGAATATCATTATAACGGTTTTGTAAGACCATTAATGGACGGGTAATATCTAATTTATCAGTCACTTCATTTAAGGTATCAGCTCATACCATTTTAGCGGAGTTATTACCAATAATATATTCCCGATATCTTCTTACTTCTCCAGAAATCGGGTTAGTAACGGTATCAGCAGTTGGCATTGAAGCAATATAATAGTTATAGTTTGCTACTGAAGACATATGTCTTGATAG
>JAHHTI010000038.1 GCA_020024735.1 Mycoplasmataceae bacterium
AATCAAATCAAATTTGAAGAAAAACAAAAAATTATCGAACAATTTGAAGATTTAAAAACTAGTATAGAAGCACAATTAGATCACATTGAAAAAAAGGCAAATGATATTTTAAAACAAGCTGATACTATTGAAAGTGCTGCTCAAAAAATTAAAGACTCTGCACTTGCTATTGTTGAAAAAAATAAAAAAGTAATTATTAATAAAATTGAAGGATTTACTATCCTAGCAAAAGTTAAAAAAATTGAAAAACTAAATAATGAAAGTGCTTCTTTAGAAGTAGATGAAAATGCTAATTTAATAATAAAGCAAAAAGTTGATTAATTAATAACTTTAGAATCTTCAACTGGTTTTTCTTTCTTATGGAAATTTATATATAGTTTAGGGAAGTTAATTAAATGACATTGATTTAAAGCAATAAAAATACCAACATTAATCACTATAGCAATTGGGATCATTCCAATAGCTAATCCTAATGTTTTACTATCTTGTGATAAAGTTGCATAATCAGCTTGAGATAAAGAAACAAAGATAGATAAGAATGAAGCAGCTACAAATCCTAGACAAAGAGAATAAAAAGGTTTTTCTCATTTTTTAGAAACTCAATTTACAATAATCACAGAAATAATAATTCCTAAAATACTTCCTAATAATAAAACTACCAAATATGGAACAGTATCAACCGCTGCTTTTTCACCTAATAAAATATCATGAATACTTCGAGAAACATTAGGATAAACATTAGTTAAATATAACATTAACCCACCTGAAACCCCAGGAACTAAGATAAAGAAACCAGCTAACAATCCAGATAATAAATATTGAAATATCACTGATGTATTACCTGAAGTATCAATTAATGCATTTTCATCACGATTTAAGAAACTCACTCCATTAAAAGCAAATCTTACCACCAATGAAACAGTTAATAAAACCAAAAAACCTACAATCATTAATACTAGATTTAAAGTATTACCTTTTTCTTCATTAAATTTCTTAAAACCACCTTTTTGAGAAACAAAGTTTGGTAATTTATCCTTATTAGTAAGAATGAAGAAAGGAATAGAAAAAATAGCAAAACTTCCAAATAAGAAAACTAGCACTACCCCTTGATTAGCTTTTGATACTTCAGAAACAATGTACATCATTAGTATCAAAAAACCGATTCAAACTATTAAGAAAGGTAAAAATCATAATAAGTATTTTCATCATGTTCCTTTAACTTCTGGTTTAAAAATGTTCTTAGTATGATGTACTAATTTTTGATAAAAACCAATAATAGAAAGAGTTGTCCCACCAGAATAACCAGGAATTCCATCAGAAATTCCCATAAAGAAACCAAATAACATATTTAATAAAAGTTCTTTATAATTTTTTCATCCGATTTCTTTATCTAATTCATCTTTTGAAGAATCACGTTGTTGTTCTTGTTCTTTATTTTTTTCTTTTTGAGCAGCAATATATTTGTCATCATTTTTGATAACTTCATCGGTAATTCCTAATTTTGCATAAAGTTCTTTTTTGGCTTGATCATTAGAATTATTATTTTTCATAATATTAATATAATAACATATTAATTAACAATCACAGTATTTACCAAAATTTGGTGAGGTGCTTCACTACAAATAAATTTAACCTTTTTACCATCATAAACAGTTTCATAAATAGGTTTTCCGTTATCAGTATCATATAATCGACGAGCTGTTTTAAAAATTTCTAACAATTTTACTTCAAAAATAAAGGAAAGATATTCTTCTTTAATACCTAAACGTTCAAAAGCTCTTTGTTTAGCATGAGAGGAGAATACTACTTTTTTATTTATTGCCATCTTTTTTAAACTTCCCTTTTATTCCTAAATCTAGTAATGACAATGTTTCACTATAATCAGAAGGAGAAGGAATTATTAAATCAGCATATATGCGAAGATTTCAAATAAATTGACTATACATAGGTTTAACAACTTCTCTTCACTGTTTAATTATGGATTGAGCAGAACGTCCTCGATTTTCAATATCCCTTTCTAATCTACGAATAAAACATTCATCCATTTCAGTATCAATATAGAGTTTTAAATCCGCTTTTGCGTTTATGTTCTTATCATAAAGAGAATAAATTCCCTCAAAAATTAAAACATCAATATCATTATCAATAATTTCAACTTCTTTTGAATAGGAAGAACTTTTAAAATCATATAAATTAATCAAACCAGTTTGATGGTTTAAAACATTATCAATAAATTTTTCAATTTTCTCTCAATCAAAAGAATGAGGATGATCAAAATTGCTTACTCCATTAATTTGAGGAATTTTGTCTTTTGTTTGATAAAAATTATCTTGAGAAACAATAGCACATTTTAAATCAGAAGATAATCTTTCTTTTATAAAATTAGCTAAGGTTGTTTTACCACAACCTGATGGACCACAAATTAAAATTAAATAAGGTTTTTTATTCATAGCGTTTATATTTTAATATAGTCTTATTAATTAAAAAAACTTTTAATAAAATCAATTGCTGCATCTTCATCAGTTCCGCTTATTTTGAATTCTAGAGTTCTTAAATCCATAATACCAATGGCTAATAAATTAATTAATGATTTACAATTTGCTTCTTGGTTTTGATTAATTAACAAAATTTCTGAATTAAAACTTTCTAATTTATTAGTTAACTCTTGGATTATATCAAGTGTTAAATCACAATTAATTTTGGCTTTTATAGTTTTCATTTTTATGTGCCCAATTATTTTCTTTTAGAATATTATACCAATAAAAAATTCTTTCAATTATTTGATTACGATAATCCACTATAGCTTTAGTTGGTGCAACTTTATATGTTCAAAAATATGTGAAAAAGTGAGTAGCATAAATTGTTTTAAAAAGCAGTTCTTGACGGTATGATTGTAAACATTTTATAGATTTAACTTCTTCGTAATTTAACTCTAAGTCTTTGATTAAATTAGCAACATCTCAATAAGGGTGATTATAAGTAGCTCACTCAAAGTCCATAAGAGTGATATTGTTGTCAAAAACTATTGTATTATTACAAGAAAAGTCATTGTGGCAAAGAACTTTTGCATTTGTTTCTATTTCTTCTGCAATGATTTTTTTATAAGCTCAAAGATGACGAATTAGATGTTGAGGAACTTCATGATCATATAAAACATAAACGGCTAATGAAACATCAATATTAGTTGGTTGTAAAGTTTGCAATTTGTTAATCACACTAATGATATTTTCTCACACTTCATCATTTAATTTTTCCTTACTTAAAGTTTCACCTATATATCATTTCTTTATAAAATTACCTTCATCATCGTAATAAAAAATATCATTCTTGAATAATTGTTCTTCAATAAATCTTTCTAAAGAACGATTGATGAAAGGATTAGTAGTCGCAAATCTTACTTTATATTCTTTTTGGTCACGCAGTTTTACGTGATAAATTTCATTAGTAAATCCAGTGGTAACTTTTTCCACACTTGTAATTTCTGTTGGATTCACTTTTAAATGTTTAGAAACAAAATCAATAATCTTCTTCATCTTTTACCTTTTTCTATTATATAGTAATTAGTTACTATAATAGTGTAAAATATTAATACTATGAAAAAGTTAGATGTATTACAAGAGTTAAGATGAAGAGGTATTATTAACAATATTACTGACGAAAAGAAATTAGAGTTACTATTAAGTTCTCAAGATGATTTTGCTGTTTATTGTGGTTTTGATCCATCTTTTAGGTCATTACACCTTGGTAACTATGTAATGATGAGAATTCTTAAGTTATTTAAAAAATATAACATTAAAACAGTAGCACTAGTTGGTGGAGCTACTGGTATGATTGGAGACCCTAGTGGAAAAAGTCAAGAACGTAACTTGCTTTCACAAGATGTGGTTTTAGAAAATATTAAAGGTATTAGCGCTCAGTTAAAAAAATATACTAATGCTGATATTATTTTTAACAATGCAGATATTTGATGTCAAATGAACGTTGTGGAATTTTTAAGAGATGTTGGTAAGAATTTTAATGTTAATACAATGTTGGAAAAAGATATTATTAAATCAAGATTAGAAGTAGGGATTTCTTATTCTGAATTTACTTATTCAATCTTACAATCTTATGACTGATTACAATTGTTTAAAAGACATCATGTTTGTATTCAATGTGGTGGAAGTGATCAATGAGGAAATATTACTGCAGGAACTGAATTATTTAGAAAAATATATGGTCCTGATCATCAAGCTGTTGGTTTAACCATCAACTTACTTTTAAAAGAAGATGGTAAAAAATTTGGTAAAAGTGAAAAAGGAGCTATTTATTTTGACCCAGAAATTACTTCTCCGTATGAAATGTACCAATTTTTAATTAATCAAAATGATAATGATTTAGATAAATTATTTAAATTCTTTACTGACTTTAATGAAAATGAAATCAAAGAAATTTTATCTCAACACCAAAGTAATCCAAAACTAAGATATGGACAACAAATGTTAGCAAAAGCAATTGTTTGTGATGTTCATGGCAATGAAGAATTTGAAAAATGTCAAAAAATTTCTGTAATGATGTTTAACGAACAATATCAAGATTTACCATTAGTGGAATTGGATAAAGTTTTATCTAGTTATGATGTCATTGATGTTGATATTACCAATGAAACCATTATTGAATTTTTAAAAAATCATCAAATTATTGATAGCAATCGTGAAATTAGAACATTGATTGAACAAAAAGGTTTAAAAGTTAATGGTTCATTAGTAGAAAATGAAACTCTTGTTATTGATAAGAAAATGCTAATTCATAATAAATATTTATTAATTAAAAAAGGGAAGAAAAACTTTTTTGTAATTAGAGCAAAAAATTAATAATTTTTTTCTACTAATATTCCTGGTTTATTTCTATTATTTTTCTTTCTCATTGCTGAATATTGTTGAGCCATATTGACTTGAACTTTATAATTAATATCTGGTAATTGATAAAAACCATAACCATAAGTAGCTTTTACCATTTCATAAACAGCATCAACAAAATTTTCAATTACAAAATCAATGGATTTAGCTGTCTTTTTATTTAAATTAAAACCAATAACAAAAGCATTACCATTTTTGAAAATAACTAGATTGTTCTTATCAAAACCGATAGTTTCAGTAATTCTAGCAAAATAAGAAGAAGCTAATGATCTAAAAGCGGCAATAGCTAATGTTCTTTCGTTTGAACCTGAAACAAAAATGCTTGGTTTAATAATGTTAATATCAGTATCTCTTCCTCAATAATTAGAAAAACTAGCATTAAATAACATAAAGTTAAAAGGAAAATCAAATTTGGTTTTAATTTCTATAAAACAAAAAGATCCTTGATGTATTTTATTTTCATTAATATATGGTAGAAATCCTTGAATAATGTGCAAATCATAACGACAATCATCAGTATATGATTGAGCATATTTAATAATTGGAGTATCATCTGGATTGGGTAATTTATAAAACAAAAGATTTAAAAAATTTAAGGAAGAAAGTTCATTCATAATTTCACAAACTGATAAAGGTTTAATAGGAGAAAATTTAACACGCATAGTGTTTTTATTATAACTTAATAAAAAGTTATTTTTCAAATTTACTACTTTTAATTAGCTCACTTGCTAAAAGAAAATCATATTCATTAGTAATTTTAAAATTTTGATATGAACCTTTTACTATTCCAATTTTTGTTTTAGTTTTTGACATTACTAAAGCACACAAATCTGATGTATCTTCAATGCTATTTGTAAAAATTTGCTTTAATAAATTATATTTAAAAGTTTGAGGAGTCTGAGCGTTCATTAGTGAATCTCGTTTTGGGATATTAGTGACATAACAATCATCTATAATAGCAATTGTATCATTAGTTGGCACATATGTACCAATACCATTAAACTTTTTGGTAGCTAAAATATTGTCATCAATAATTTTATTAGTAACAAACATTCTTACCCCATCATGGGTTAAAATAATATCTTCATCATTCATTGTAAAATGTTCTTGCATATAATTTAAAGCACATTGAAGTGAAAGATTACGATTTTCTCCTCCAGTTGTAACAAAAACTTTTGGATTCTTCATACAAGGAAAATTCATCAAATAAGAAATCCATTCATCGTGGCACACTACTAAAACCTTATCAATCTGAGGATGATTAATAAATTTTTCAATGGTGTAAATAACTATAGGTTGATTACAAATTTCAACAAATTGTTTAGGAATATTATTGGCATTATGGAAACGAGTACCGCTCCCAGCAGCTAAAATACATGCAATGTTCATATAGTAATTTTATCTTACAATTTTTAACAAATTCAATATTTCTTCTTGAAGAGCAAACATTACTTTTTCATCCTCTTCATTCAAGTGATCATAACCTAAAAGATGTAATAATCCATGAACAAATAAAAAACAAATTTCTCTTTTAACTGAATGTGCATAATTTTGTGCTTGAGCGATAGCTTTAGGGATACATATATATATCTCTCCATGCATAGGATTATAAAGTTGATTATCATCAAATCTAAAAGAAATAACATCAGTTACTGCATCTTTATGACGGTATGCATTATTGATTTCTTGGATTTCTTTTTCATCAACTAAATTTACTTCAAACTCTTTGAACTTTTGTTTAGTAACCTTAATGGTAGTCTTTAAAATTTCAAAAAAAGTTTTTTCTAAATCAAAATCAAATAAATAATTTAATTCATTATAAATAATCATTCACTAAATATTATTTTTTGTTTTCTTCATCATCATTGATTTCAGTAGCAGTTGCTCCATCTCCTGAAGATTGTGACATATTAGCAAATTGTGCAGCTGCTGCTTCAAACATTTTTATTTTTTCTTCTAGTTTATCAAATTCTTTTTGTGCTAATAAACTTTCTAATTCGCTAATTTGTTTTTCTACTTCAGCTTTTTGGTTTGCATCTAGTTTTTCACCTTCTTGTTCAATTCCAGATTTAAGTGAAGAAATTAATGTTTCAGCTTTATATCTAATATCATTTTCTCTCTTGATCTTCATATCAGATTCTTTGTTTTCTTCAGCTTCTTTAATCATTCTTTGGATTTCTTCTTGAGATAATCCTTCATTACCTTTAATTGTAATAGTAGCTTCTTTTTCAGTCTTTAAATCCTTAGCATTAACTGAAATAATACCATTTGCATCAATATTGAAAGTAATTTGAATTTGTGGAACACCTTTTGGTGCAGGTTCAATATCACTTAAAGTAAAGTCACCTAATAACTTATTATCTTTAGCATAAGGTCTTTCCCCTTGAACTACTTTAATATCTACAGCAGGTTGGTTGTCAACAGCAGTTGAGAATACTTGTGATTTTGAAACTGGAATAGTTGTGTTTCTCTTAATTAAAGGAGTAGCAACACCACCTAAAGTTTCAATAGATAAAGTTAAAGGAGTTACATCTAATAATAAAATATCTTCAACATCACCAGATAATACTCCACCTTGAACAGCTGCTCCAAGAGCAACAACTTCATCAGGGTTAATAGTTTTATTTAATTCTTTACCTGTAATTTGTTTTACTAATTCTTGAACTGCAGGCATTCTTGTTGATCCACCAACTAATAAAACTTTATCAATGTCTTCTTTCTTTAATTTTGATTCTTTAATAGCATCTTCAACAGGCTTTTTAGTTCTTTCTAATAAATGTTTAGTAAGTGATTCAAATTTAGCTCTACTTAATTCAATTTCAAAGTTAATAGGACCTGTTTCATCCATTGAAATGAATGGTAATGAAATTGTTGTAGTAGTAGTTCCTGATAATTCAATTTTTGATTTTTCAGCAGCATCTTTTAAACGTTGCATTGCCATTTTATCTTTTGATAAATCACATTTTGGATGTTCTTTTTTAAATTCTTCAAGAATTCAATCAATAATAGCTTGGTCTCAATCATCCCCACCTAATCTATTATCACCAGATGTAGATAATACTTCAAATGTTCCATTACTCATTTCTAGAATAGAAACGTCAAATGTACCACCACCTAGGTCATAAACAAGAATCTTTTCGTCTTTTCCTTCTTTTTCTAAACCATAAGCTAATGCAGCAGCAGTTGGTTCGTTAATAATTCTTAATACTTCTAATCCAGCAATTTTACCAGCATTTTTTGTAGCATTACGTTCAGCATCATTAAAATAAGCAGGAACAGTAATAACAGCTTGAGTGATTGGATGCCCTACTTTTTGTTCAGCAAATGTTTTAATATAACCTAAAATTTTTGCACTAATTTCTTCTGGAGTAAATTCTTTATCACCAATTTTAATTTTTTCTGAAGTACCCATTAAACGTTTTACAGATAAAACAGTGTTAAGGTTAGTAAGCATTTGTCTCTTAGCAACATCTCCTACTAAAACTTCGTTATTTTTAAAAGCAACAATTGATGGAGTTGTTCTTTTTCCTTCTGGGTTTTCTAAAACCTTTGGTAACTTACCATCCATAATTGCCACACATGAGTTGGTAGTTCCTAAATCGATTCCTAAAATTACATTTTTTGCCATATACAGCCTCCTAATAAAATTAATATCTATATTATATAGTATTTTTTAGCAATCTAAAAGATTTTTTGCTAATTTAAGTTTTTTGTTCTTAGTTTTCACTATTATTAACAATAACTACTTCCTTGATTTCAGGTATTTCTTCTTGTAAAATAGTTTCTAAACCTTCTTTATAAGTAAAATCAATAGCATAGCAATCAACACATGCTCCCTTTACTTTAATAAATACCTTTTGATCTTCATATTTTATAAATTCAACATCCCCGCCATCTTGATTAATATATATTCTTAATGAATCAAGGATTTCATTTATCTTTAAAATAATTTCATCATTATTCATCTTTAAACCTTCTATCAAATACGGTTTTTAATAATTCGTAGAAATCAATTTGATTAATTACATTATTTATCAGAATGGTTTTTTCTTTCTTTAAACGATTCATATCAACCTCAATTGTATTATTGGCAATTAAATTGTAAACAATGACGTCGTGAGTTTGTCCTATTCGATACGCTCTGTCAACAGCTTGATTTTCACTTGATTCATTTCATCATGGAGAAAAATTAATAACATAATTAGCGGCTGTTAAATTAATTCCCACCCCACCTGTTTTCAATGAACATAATAAAACTTGTACATCTTCATTATTAAATCTATGCACTACATCTCAACGATGATTAGTTTTCCCTATCAAGATTTCATTTTTGATTCCCATTTCATTTAAATCAATAGCAATTTTTTCTAAGATTGAAGAAAAGAAACAGAAAATAATTACCTTATTTCTTTTTTGAATAATATCCTTAACTAAAGAAAATAACTTTTCTTGTTTACTATTTCCATAACTATTGTCACACACGAACATTCTTAATTTAGTAATTATTGATAAAATATGCACACTATCTTTATGATCAAGAGATTCAAAATCTTTGCGTGATAAATCAATTAATTCATTGTAAGCACTTTTTTCCTCAGGAGATAAATCAACATAAATTTCATTAATAATTTTTTTTGGTAAATCCTTTAATTTATCTGCTTTTGTTCTTTTTAAAATAAAGGGGGAGGTTTGTAAATTCAAGAAATCAATATTTTCTTGTGTTATCTTTTTATTAAAATAAAGTTTCTTAAACTTGCTTAACGGCAACAAATAACCAGGAAGAATAAAATCAAAAATGGTTCACAATTCAAGTAAATTATTTTCAATTGGTGTACCAGAAAGAATTAAATGGTTAATTCCTCTCAATGTTCTTACTTTTTTTGAAACAATGGAATTAACGTTCTTAATTTTTTGACCTTCGTCTAAAATAATAAATTCAAAAACCACATCTTTTAAAGTTTCATAGTCATTAACAAATTGGGTATAACTTGTAATAAAAATTTTATTATTATCTTTATTCGTAGTTAAGGTCTTTTTTCTTTTTGAATATGAACCACTTAAGTTAACAATTTCTAGATTCATATTGAACTTTAGTAACTCAAATACTCAGTTTTGACACAAAATCGAAGGAGCAATAATTAAAATATTTTTATTAGTTCTTGGTGAAGCAAAATAATCTTGCAATAGACATAATGTTTGTAAAGTTTTACCCAACCCCATTTCATCGGCTAGAATACATCCATGAAATAATAATAAATTCTTTTTAATTCATTTAATTCCTTCTAATTGATAAGGTTTTAACAAGTTTAAAATTTCTTCATCTAAATCTAATTTAGGTTCTATCTTTTCTAAACGATCAACATATTCTTTTAACTTTTCATTATCAATTTCTTTTGACAAAGTAAAGATGTTTTTAAAATTGATAATGTTATCGTGAAAATAAATATCATCAATGTTATATTTTAGAAATTGCTTTTCAATATCTTCAAAATTAAAATCACTTACAAGATAAATTTGATTATCAATATTAACAAATTTTTCTCCATTTTTATAAGCCTTTTTTAAAATTTCAAATTTAGATGGAGTATTGATT
>JAHHTI010000039.1 GCA_020024735.1 Mycoplasmataceae bacterium
AAGGTGATGTAATTAGTTTTGTAAAAAGTAACATTGCTTCATTTGTAAATGATGCCCCGGCCTTAAATGACGAAGACATTAAAGTTACTCTTGATAATCGTTACTTAAATGAAGGTAAGGTACAAGTTACTGTAGCATTGAAGAAATACTACGATAGCACTAATGGTCTATTAGTCACTGATGATAGTTTTACTAAGTTTAAAAAAACATTCTTCATTACCGGCTTTATGACAGGTAATATCTTTACTACTTCTTTAACAAATACTAATTTCCATTTAAGTGGTTTAACTAACCTTTACCCAGAATTAGCAACCAATGGTAATGCTGATATTCAAAATGCTATTCTATCAGTGTTAAGAGATAACATCACTCATTTAAATAATGATGATCCTAAAGTTTCTTTAGGTCTTAATGATTTTACTTACCAAATTGTAGATGGTTCATTTAATAATACCGATGGGACATTAAAGGTAAAGATTACTCTTCATAATAATAAAGCTTGAGTGGAAGGAAAAGCTGTTAAAGATTATGCTCTACCAGGTGAGGTTGCTTTATTTGGGTTCAAACACAATCAATTAACTACTACTATCAATACGAATGAAATTAATGTAAGTAGTGTAATAGGTAGTACATATGCTAGTGATGTGGCTAGTAATTATGACACTATTATCAATTATTTAATTGACAATGCTTATGTGGTTGATACGACATTAGGAAAAGCTTTAAGTGCTAAAGATAAAGATATCACCCTTTCTAACCCTAGTGATACTAATGATATTAATGGAACAGTTTATCTTGATATTACTATCAATAACGAAAAAGCTTGAACGAATGGAACTAAAGAAAAAACTAAAACATTTAACAGAATCTTATTTACTGGATTCAAACATCGTCAAGTCACTGATTGAAAGAAACCTTATTATGTAGAAGACTCATCATTATCAAGTATTCAAATTAAAGATGTGAATGAAAATACTATCAGAGATTATGTTTATAGCCATCAATCTTCATTCTTTACTAACGCTCCAAGCCTAAACAAAGAAGATATTGTCATAACCTTAGGTGACCGTAATTTAATTAGTGGAAACATTCAAGTGACTGTGGGATTGAAGAAATACTATAATGCTACTAACGGTCTTTTAATTACTGATGACGGTACTAAGTTTGTTCATAATTTCTCTATTACCGGATTTGGAGCTAAGATTACTACGGTTAGTCAAAAGACTTTCCAATATGCAGAAATCTATGGTAGCAATACGCCAATTGAAAGCTTGAATGGTCTAAATGTGGATGATCAATATTTCATTAATTTAATTATTGCCAAGAAGGATGTTTTCTTTAATAATGCACCAATGGAAATTAATACTAACAATATTCAAAATTTAAATGTCCAAATTAACTACTATACTGGTCATGTTTCTTTAACATTTGAATTAACTAATGCTTTACCTTATGATAATTCCATCATTTGTAATTTTGATATTACTGGTTATGCAAATGGATATGTGGCAAGTAATCCTACTTCATGAATTTTCTATGTGTTAGCAGTTGTGCTATTAGCTAGTATTATTTTATTTGTATGCTTGAGATTTAGATATAAATATGATGCTAATAAAAATGATAAATTGTTAGCAACCCCAGTAGCTGGTGGTGCTGATGAACCAGTATCTCCTATTGATGATAAGACTACCAATATTGATGAAAATCAGTAAGTTATTTATAAGTAAAAATAAATAATTAGAATTCGCGTAAGTAAAAAATTCTACATTAACTTTTTTTCTTTAATTAAAAAAAATTTTGATATAATAAATTTGTATTGTATAGCTTGCTTACATACATTTAAAGATTTAACAAAGAAAGAAAGGTCATATATGAATTTTATTGATAACCAACTTAATTATTTTGCAAAGAAAAACGAAAATAGTATTTTAATTAGTAATGAAGAACTTTATGCTTATTTACAATCAAGAGAAGCACAAGGTGAACCTTTATCTTTTGAAGAAATTAGATGAATTATTTCTTTAGTACAACAAAACACTATTATTCAAACTTCTTGATCAATGAGACGTGAAGGAATGGAAAACGAAAGAGATAGATGATTAGTTAATATCCAAGAAGGTCACTTATTATTAGACTGAAAAAGAATGGAAGAAACTATGAAAGATAAACTTGAATTATTATTCAATGAAAATATCTATGAACAAGAATTAAAACCTACTTGAAAAATCAACTCATTCATTGGTACATTATTAAGAACTGGTGAAACTTTTGAAGATTCTACATACTTACTTCATGACTTATTTATCAAGAGAAACAAGGATGAAGATTACTTAAGAATTCGTAAAATGTTACAAGACTATGTAATTGCTATCAAAAAACACATTGGTACTTATAGTGCAACTATTGGTCGTCAATTAATTGACTATCGTGAATTCGAAAATGAAATTGAAAACAACGAACAAGCAGTGAGAAACGCTCAAGCAAGAGAAAACCAACAACAAAGAAGATAATTTCTTTTTATATTAAAGTGCATCAAGCACTTTTTATTTATAGGGGTATAGTTCAATGGTAGAACTGCGGACTTCAAATCCGCGTGTTATGGGTTCGAGTCCTGTTACCCCTGCCATTTAAATTATTATAAATAACTATATGAATATAGTTATTTTTTTATATTATATTGTTATATGAATAAATGAGTTAGAAGAGCATTAACATTCTTTGTTTATTTAATTATCTTAGGTATTATCCTAGGGATAGTTTTTTTTGCTATTTATAAACCTAATCAATGAGTGGCTTTGATTTTTTCCTCAGTCGTTTTATTGATTGTGATTAATATGTTATTTGCTTTATACATCTTTTTTTCATTTCGGAATGATGTGAGAAAAAAATCTTGAATATTATTTTTTGCGGTTGTTCCCATTTTAGCCCCTTTCTTTTTTTTATGGTTTGGATATAATCCTTTTACCAAAAAAGAAATGAAAAAATTGGAACAACACTTACAATCAGAAGTGCACCAAAAAGAACGAAAGATTTATGAGACAAATAATGAGATTGTAGATGTCTTACAAAAAACTTATCATCAATATGTTTTTAGTAATTTGGTAAATGGTCAAGTCAAATATATTGATGTTTTAGAAGATTCTTATAAGGAAATGGTTTCTTTAATTAGAGAAGCAAAATCTTACATTATTTTAAATTATTTTATTATTGGTGATGGTGTATATCTAAAAACTATTGTCAATGAATTAAAAAAGAAAAAGGATGAAGGAGTTAAAATCTACTTTGCTTATGATTGAGTATGAACAGAAAAACATACTACTAGAAAACTAATTAAAAAACTAAAAGCCGAACTAGGATTAGTAGTTTTTAAACCTAAGAGACAATTATTAGTAGCTTCTATTCATAATAATCGTAACCATAAGAAGTATTTAATTGTTGATGGTGTCAAAGCTTTATATGGAGGATCTAATCTTTCTGATGAATATATTAACCAAAACCCTCAATATAATTATTGACATGATACTAACTTTATTATTGAGGGGGACATTGTTAAAAGTTTGGTAAATACTTTTACTTTTGATAGTGATTATTTTGCTTCTCCTCAATTAACATATAGTTCAGATATATTAAAAGATAAGCAATATAACCCTGATTGTAATCTTAGTCAACCTTATTGTTGAATGTGAGATTCTTATCCTGAAATAGAATTTACTACTTGTTTGAATGTGTATAAATCAATTATCCCTTATATTAAAAAGGAACTGATTATCTCTACTCCTTACTTGTATCCTACCAAGGAATTGACTGATTTAATTAGAAATGCCATTCATAAAGGAGTTAAGGTAAAATTTTTATTACCAGGTTTACCTGATAATAAAAAAATTGTGGTTTGATTGAACCGAAATTTATACCAACAATTTTTAGAAATGGGTGTGGAAATTTATGAAATTAACGCCTTTAATCATGGTAAATTTTGAATCATTGATGATGATTTAACCCTAATTACTTCGGTTAATTTAGACCCACGTGCTACTGTTATTAATTATGAGTCTTCCATCCTTTATCATGATGCTATATTTAACCAAACAATGCGGAATGCGTTACAAACTACTTTAAGTCATGCTCATCGCATCACTCAAGATGATTTAACCTCTAGAAAATGAAATAAAAAGATTTATTGAATTAAATATTTCGCGATGTTATTTGAACCTGCTTTATAATATTTTTATAAAGGAATTTTATTTTATGGAAAAACTAGCTCAATATATCGATCATACACTCTTAAGTCCAACTGCTTCTACTAAGGATATTGCTCAACTATGTGAGGAAGCTAAACAACATCACTTTAAATCAATTTGTATTAATCCATCATATTTAGAAACTGCTAAAACTTTTTTACATGGTAGTGATGTGTTATTATGTACAGTCATTGGCTTCCCTTTAGGACAAATGAGTACTTCATCAAAAGTTTTTGAAACTATTGATGCTGTGGCTAAAGGAGCACAAGAAATTGATATGGTAATGAATATTGCGAAATTCAAAGAGGGTGACTATAATTATTGCATTAATGAAATTAATGCGATTAAAGAAGCTTGTGGCAAAGCCACTTTAAAAGTGATTGTGGAAACTTGTTTGCTTAGTGATGAAGAAAAAGCACGTGTGGCTGAAATGATTTTACAATCACAAGCCGACTTTATTAAAACCTCAACTGGTTTTTCTAAAGCAGGAGCTAATTTAGAAGATATTAAACTATGAAAGCGTATTCTAGGGGATAAGAAAAAAATTAAAGCAGCTGGTGGTATTAGAAGCCATGAAGATCTCTTAGCTTTTATTGAGGCTGGTGCTGACCGTATTGGTACATCTTCTGGTGTAAAATTAATTAATAAGGAAGACTCTAAAGAGTCTTATTAATGTATTAAATATGCCTAAAAGGAAAATTTTACTACTCTTTATTTAAGTACTGCACTCTTATAAATAAGTAAGTAGATTTTTTCTAACCTTTTTGAATCCTTTTAAATGTTAGTTTCATACGATTCATAAGTTTCGTCTTGACAAAAAAAAAAAAAAAGAAATATCATAACTTAAAGTTGTCCTTACGCAAGGACTAAAGTTTAATATTTAAGGAGAAGAAAGTATGAAATTAAGAAAAACTTGAAAAATTTTGTTAGCTATTGGTTTAGGAAGTGTTATTGCAGGTACAACTACCTTATCTATTGCTAGTTGTTCTTCTGAAACATCTAACGATAATACTCAGTCTGATACTCAAAACAAACCTCCTCAAGAACAAACTGAACCACAAAAACCATCTGTTCCTAATAACACTATTCCTGATAACACAATTCCTTCAGGAATTGTTGGTACGAAAAAAGTAGTGGATAAAAGTATTCATTTAACTGTTTTACCTAACAAAACTCTAGAAGTTTCTAGTGTAGATTTTAAAAGTTATCATGGTGGTGCAAATGTAGTTCAAATTAGTAACTTAAAAATTAAAGATAACTATCCAATTGAATTTAATGGAAAGACATATGAATTACCGGTAACTAAAATTGGTGATAATGCGTGTGCGACTGTACCGGGATTAGAAAAAATTAAAATTGGAATGTTTTCACTTCCTTCCACTTTAAAAGAAATTGGTAATAACGCTTTTAGTGGAAATGTCGCATTAGTAGGGATAAGTAATATCCCAGAAGGAGTGACTAAAATAGGTAATAATGCTTTCTTTGGTTGTACAGCGTTAACCGGAAATTTAGTATTACCAAGCTCTTTAGAAACATTAGGTACAAGTGCATTTAGTGGTTGTGCAACTTTGTTGAGTGTTGATTTTACTAAAGCCAAAAAGATTACCTCTATTCCTGATGGTTGTTTTTCTGGATGTGCTGCTTTAGGTTCTATTGATAACAAAGATTCTCACGTTGATGAAAGACAATTGCATATTCCTAGTTGAATTACAAATATCGGTGGAAAAGCTTTTTGAGGATGTAAAGGATATAAAAATTTAATTTTTGATAACCATAATGATTCGCAATTAACTAACATCGGTGATAATGCTTTTGCAGGATGTTCTAATTTTGAAGGTGATTTAATTATTCCTAATTCAGTTACAAGAATTGGTAAGAGTGCTTTTCAAGGTTCATATAAATTACCATGAATATCAAGAGGAGATCCAACTACTGATTCAGCATTAAGAGAATATTTTCAAGGGTTAGATATAACTGATAGACCGATAACTATTCCTGCGTTTAAAGAACAAGTTGCAACCTTCTTAAATGCTTCTAAGGATAATTGACCAACTGATAAAAAATTTAATCCTCCTGATGGCGTGTCTTTTAAAGCAGAAGATGTTCAGGTTAAAGATAAGGATTTCCATGTCAAACCAGATAAAAATGATCTGATGTTAAAACATATACAAGTTGATTGTATAGAAGTAACGACTGCTGATGCGCATCCTATTAAGTATTATTCATTAGGTACTGCTTTAGATTATGATGCTATAGATGTTCAAAATAAAATGAATAATGAGAAAGAAACACCTATACAAACTTTTAACGGAAAGATACCAACAACAATTACGTTAAGTAGTAATTTGCAAGTTATTGAACTTGATGCTTTTAAGAATAACACTAATATTAAAACTATTAAGAATTGACCAACTACTTTAACTACTATCGGAGATCAAGCTTTTCAAGATTGTAAATTTTGAGTCGGAGAAGTAGTTATTTCAAACAGTATTATATCTATTGGTAAGCAAGCTTTTGATGGATGTGAATCATTAACAAAAATTACCGTACCAAGTTCTTTAACTACTACTAATAATTGATTACCGAATAAAAAGTGAAAAGGTATCAAAGACGGAAACGACATGATTTATACACCTAAAAGTGCATAGATAGTTATTTACTATTTTTAATTTAGTATTGATAGTTGTTTAGATTGTTATTAGATTTCCCTTAAAAAATGTACGAAATATGATATATCATATTTAATTTTTGTTATTATAAATACTGTGTATACAGTATTTAAACAAATATTCAAATCATTACTAAAAAATGGATTATTAATTTTTAGTCTATTTTTAATTATTGCGACATTAATTTTAATTGGCGCATCTTCTTTACAACTATCTTCTTCAATTACTAATTCAGTTAATAATGTTAATAATCAAGGGAATGCTGCTCAGGTTGTTGGTAAAAGTTTACCTTATATTGGTAATATTTCCTACAAACTTGTGAGTGAAAATCCTAATCCTGCAGATAATAGAAAAATTTATGTTTCAACCTTAGAACCTAATGAAAACCCTAAACTTATCGGTGCTAGTGAATATGATCCTTCTCATGTTTATAAAAAAAATGATGCTGTGTGAATATATGACAAGGATAGTGGTAAATACAAATGATTTATTAGTGCGATTAATAATAATACTGGGGGGGGGCAATAACCCTTTAAAAAATAAAAAAGCATGAAAGAAAACAGAACATTATCTTTTTCAAGACAATACATTATTTCCTTGAACCAATAAAGATTTATTTTTTACCGGTGCGGATGGAAAACAAAAATCAATTGGTGCATCGGTTTTCAGTCATAATGTTTTTTCAGGAACTAAAGTTAATCAAGATGAAACTGATATTATGAAGAAATTTGAAATGATGGATAATGATGATAATGATTATGGTTATCCATTGTGAAAAACTAACCAAAATATATATAGAAGTGTCTTGCCTCTTGTTCCTAAAAACCCAAATACAGCTTTTGCCTATGGTTTAGTTGATAATCGTAAAGGAACAAGTGGTGAATTATTGTTTAATCCACATCAAATTATCTTCAACATTTCTAAATGACCTAGTACACTAATTGATTGTAATGGTACTTTTACAGCTTATACCCTAATTAACGTAACTATTGGTTCTCCTAATAAAGCCTTATTATCAACACCAATTGATCCAAGTAATGCAGATGGGAATGCTTTGAAAAGATGTGCATCTCCTGACAAAGTTCATAATAATGTTTATACAGCGCAATTGGATACTAACCCATATATTGAATGATGAAATCCTTGCTTTCATTTTTCTCGATATGTAGGTGCAAAAACTTTACCAACATACCGATTTAAAATAGATGAGCAAAACACTTCGTCATCATTATTGAATTTTATTAATAGTGATCTATTTAGTGATGGTAATAATTTAATTGAAGAATCCGTTAATGAAGTATTTGGTAAATTAAATTATGGTTTTGAAAATAACATAAAAGAAATGCAAGATAATAACGTTGTTAATTTTCTTGGTTTTGATAAAGACACTTCAGAAATTTTATTAACTCTTGATGATAGGGCTTTTATTGATTATAATATCCCAGCCATTATTGATGAACCATTAAGAAAGAATAGAGAAAATAAATATTTACATAACTTTGAATCTTATATAACTAATCAAATTAACAATGTTTTACAAAATAAATTTCTTGATATTTTTACTAGAATTCTAAAAAAGAAAGGAATTGTTTTTAATCAACAATCTGAGTTTTTATATTTAACAAAAGACCGCAAGGATTTACTATTTTCACGGAAGACCCAAGATGATGTTAATAAAGTCCTTATTTCTCAAGGGGAAATGTATGATAACCATAATTGACTTTCAAGGTATTTTGAAAAAAGATATAATTTTTGGTATCGATTTAGCAAACAATATTATGAAGACTTTGCTAAAATTTTAGGATTATTGTTGAATGCTAATAATTTAGGAGCTGATAATTATTCAAAGATTGAATTTATGCTTTTCCTTTGTAACCATATCATTGATGAATTTTCTCAATATGAAAATGTTGATGTCTTAAATTATGGTCCAAAATTACTAGGTTCTAAGTATTTTAGAGCTTTTTGAAATTTACAAAATTCATTATCTTTTAAATTTTCATCATCCAAAATAGCGACATCAATTAATTTTGATGCTGACTTTGATACCGTTACTCCTTCTAAAACCGTAACTTTATATAATCTACAAGATATCTTTGTTGTTTTATCGAACAACTATGCTATTGAAAATAAAAAGCGCAATCTTCCTTCTACAATGTCAAGTGTTTTACAAAACAAATGGTTAAATCAATTAAATTTACCTTTTAATGATTTTAAATTATGAATTGATGATATCAAAGATACCAATGAAATGTTAATTAGTCCTTCGTTTATTCGAGAGAATTTTAGTGATGGTAAAAAATTTGATTACTGAATTTCTAAGTTACCAAGTAATTATTCTATTGAATATAAGGGAAATAAATTATTGATATGTGGATTAGGAGTATCTCCTGATTATACATTCCCAATTATTAGTCCTACTTCTCCAATTCCTGATCCTAAGGACCAAGGAATAGTATTTGTTAATCGTACTTTATATGATAATCTAGGTCCTAGTTCTTCTGATACTTTTACTTATTATGCTTTTAATACCATTAATAATACTCCAAATAGTGGTAATAAAATTATTAACACGGTGAATAGTGTATGTGAGGAATTATTAGGTAAAAAAACAGATATTGGATTGAAAAAAATTGAGGATGCTACTGATTTTGGAATGGTATGAATGCGAAGATACTTTCCAGAACAGTTAAAAACATTCATTATCACTGTTTCTTTCTTTATCATTTTATTTTTATCAATTTTAGCTTTTGTGGTAATTTTCTTATTAATTAAATCAATTGTTAATAATTTAATTCAATCACTAGCTGTTGTTTTATCTAATGGTTATTCATTAAGAAACATTATTTTATCATGCTGTTTCAATATTTCTTTTGTTGCAATCATTGCTAGTATATTAGCTTACATTGTAAGTTTTTTCCTGCAAAACTCTTTATTAAACATTTTCTTACCTTTAATTTTTGTACCAATCTCCACCTTGTCTTTTAGTCCTTTGATTTTCTTCCTAGGATTAATAGCTTCATTAGTGATTGTATGTGGTTTATTTGCTAGTATTATGGCATATAAATTTAAAGCTCCAATTGCTGAATTAATGGTTAAAAAAGAAAATCCTAAGAAAATGAAATGATTGCAAAAGATTGCTCAATTGCAATTACCAACTGTGAATGTCAAGCGTCCTTTATTAGCTAAATTATCAACCCACTTTTCTTTCTCATTATTTGGTAGATTGGTGTTATTAACTTTTTTAGGTTCAATTTCTTTAGGTCTAGTAGTTTCATCCACTGTTATTAAACAAAAGTTTGATAATGCTTATATCAAAACGACTAAATCAAGAAAATATAATAATGAAGTTAACTATCTTAATGTTAATGAAACATCTGGTTT
>JAHHTI010000004.1 GCA_020024735.1 Mycoplasmataceae bacterium
CTAATAGTAATATTTTGAGAAGGAAGATCTTTTCCATCAAATGAAGGGGCAATATTAATAATATTCCCTTTAGTATCGTAATAAGTATTTAAAGTAGCTTTAAAAGTAATCGTACCAGCCTTATTATCAAAATGAGGATTAGTAATTTCAATATTGTCATTACTTGTTCCACCCACCATATTTTCAATTAAATTATTTCTCACAATAGTTTTAAACTTATTCACATCTTTTAGTTCAACTGGAGTTTTGGTTAAATCAAATTCGGAAGAAGCCATAGTAGCTGTTTCATTCACATCAAAAGCATCAGTAATCGTAGTTGGTTTAACTTTTTGGTAACCAGTAATCTTCACATTAAAATATTCATCATCAATGGTACTTGGAGTATCAATAATTAATTGTCCTTCACTGGTATATCAACGATTAAATTTAAAAGATAAGGAAATACTTCCATCCAAATTAGAATATGAAGATTTATCCCAATCAATGGTAATATCATCTTGATTCATATCAGGTGGTGGGAACTTGACATTGTTTAAAATAAAAGAAACTAATTTATCACGTTCTTTTTCAAAAGCCACACTTGCTAATACATAAGGGTTTCCTAAAGCAAACTCACTATCAATAGAAGTTCTTTGCACTTTTTTAAATCCCGTTACTTTAATCCGTGGTAAGGTTTTGTTGGTATTACGAATAAAGGTATAATTAGGGTCTTCATCAAAATAGTTTTTAATAATAGGAGTAACTTCAATTGTTCCTTCTGCTGGATTAGGAGTCACAGTATCTTTATCCACATCTAAAATCGTTTCATTAAAATCTAAAGAAGGTTCAACCACTGAACCTAAGGTATTAGCTAATTGAGTGTATAATAAACTAATTAGTTTATCATAAGTAGCAATCCCTTTATCATCCTTGACATAAGGAAAGACAGTGTCATTAGGATTTCCAATAGGATAATTATCACTAGCAAATTTGGTAGGTCCAGGAACTTTCTTAAAATTAAAGAATGTTACTTTTCGAATGGTAGGTTTGACACCACCGACACCAACCACTTGTTCTTCCCCATTCTTATCGATATATTTATTTAAGTAATAATCAAATGCCAAAGAACCATCTCGATTATTAAAGATAACACTATCATCAACAATGACAATATCTGTCGTAAATACAAACCCAACAGGAGGATTAATAATTAAGTTATTTTTTTCAAAAATTTGCTTAATTTCCCGTGCTGTTTCAGTGTCATTAGTTTTGGTATAAAAAGCTTGCGCTAATTTGTTAGGATCTCCTAAAGTATTCTTAACAGGAATTCTTACTTCAGTGGTAATGTTAGACTTAAAACCACGAATAATAATTGTATGATCAAAATTCATATCATTGATATAGTTATATTTATCATCAAAGTAACCTAAAAATAAAACCCGTACACTACATGTTCCTTTTTCTAAATCAGGTGTAAAGTCAAAATCGATTAAAGTATTATTAGGAGATATAGAAAAATTCACAGGGGAATTTTGAATTAAATCAATAATTTTATTTTTTAATCCATTTTTAATTTTTTCATTGGCTGGATCAAAAACTTCATCAAACCCGATATCTCCTGCTACTAGATTATAAGAGTCTTGTAAAGAGGTAGGTCCTGCTAGAGTTTGAAAACCAGTGAAATTAATCAAAAAGTAATCACGTTCCTTTAAGTCTGGTACATCTGGAGGAGAAGTTTGTTCTTTACCAGATGTATCTAAATAATTAGTAATCAAAAATTTCACTGATAATGTCCCATTTCTATCATCAGGAACAATACTGTCAATTTGAATATCTGAACCTTTAAAGCCTGATGGTGGGGCATCAATAACCTTAGTGGCAATATAATCAACTAAGATATTTCTAAAAGTTCCTTCTGCTCATTTCATCTTATAAGCTGAAGGATAAAGATATTGGTGAGCATACCCACTAATGGAATTAAAAATTTTCGCGGTATAAATAGCACTCTCACTAAAACGAGTACGAGATCAAGGAACTTGAAAACGTGAAGCGGCTCTTGAGGCTCTTGATGAAAGATGGTGGAAACCATCAATCACATAAGTTTGGGAAGGAATATCAGTAGCAACTAAAGAAGCTGCTTGTGAAATCCCTGCTCCTAAATCAACATTAACTAATACTTGTCCTGCTTCATCATCAGCACTTAAGGAAACTTTAGTATTAGCAATGGTTGAAGGAAAAGCATTGTTAATTGATAGTTTTAATTTATGAGCATAATTTTCCCGATTGCTAATAAATTCACTAGGTAATAAATTCTTATTAATGTTGCCTAAAGGTTCTAAATTAAAAGTGGTGGCAGTATTAGGAGCATAAAACTTCATTTCTCCAGTACTTGGTTCTTTATCAAAAACCCCTTGCAATGACTGTACATTTCTGGTGTAGCTAGAAGTATCAAGAGGAATTTCAATCCCATCCCATTTCATCGTTGAAGTATTATCAAGTGTACTACTAAAAAACACTGCTTGGTGAAGAGTGTCAAAATTATCTAAACGATTAATCGGAGTAACTTCATTATCAAGTAGCATTAAAGCATTTTTAGAAGAGTTATTACTAATATCTAGGTTATTGTTATTGATTTGAAAATTTAATGTTTGTGAATGAAATTCACTCACATCATAAGTAGGAGCATAAGTGATATTGGTAAGCATATCATTTAATGGGATGAAAGAACCATTATCAATAGAAGAGGAAGTGGCGGTGTTAAGACTAGTATCCTCATGGTTGTCTTGAGCAACACTACTAATGTTTTTAGGATTAACTATAGAAGGAGTAAGGGCTAATGATAACATTGTAGTTGTTGCAATACAACTAGCAATTAATCAACATTTCTTACTCTTAAAGTTAAAAAAACTCATATTATAATTATATATTATAATATCTCATAATATCTTAACTATTATTTTAAACCACGTTTTTTACGGTATGTCATGATGAATCCAACCAAACAAATTAGAATAATTATCACCATTACACCACCTAAAATATACATTGTATATTTAAAAGCATCATTCACTGAGTTGTAAACAAAAGTGTTGCTGACAGCAAAACCACTAATTTTTAAGGTAATATCTTGTTGATCAACCAATTCATACTTGTTATTAATAAAATTTTTAATCGTAGCAGTTACTCTAATAGACCCATCTTGATTGTTGTAACTTGCAGGAATATAGTTATTAATGGTAATAGTTGTTGGAATACTTTGATAATTAATAATAGCATTATTAACTTTAACATTTAAATCATTTTTATTCTTATTTCAATCTTCAGGACTCATTGTTTGAAATTTTTGAGGTTCAATCATTTTATCACCAATTGGAACATCAATGACGTGGTCCTTACCACTAATTTCTTCATAGTTTACAAGGGTTGGAATACTTTTCTTAAAGTTAATAAAGGTTACTTCAAATCCTTTTGGTTGTCCAATCGCATCACTACTAGCGGTAGCTGGAGCAACTAACATTCCTTTTTCATCATAATAGCAGGATAAGAAAACTACTGCATTAATAGTTCCTTTTTGATTATCATAACTAGTAATATTAACACCAGTAATATCCTTGGCTTGGTTAAAGTCTTTAGGACTGAAATTAATGATGGTTTTTAAATTGGATGGATCTTTATTAATTAAGAAGTCTTTTAATTCATCAGAAGTCACTTCTTGAGGGAATTTTGTATTAATTTTATCATTATCTACAAAGATACTTCGACTAACAGAAGTGGCAATGATTTTCTTAAACCCACTAATCACAATGGTTTGTGTCTTGGTTTTAGTTTTTTGTAAAACAGCATTTTCATCATAATAGTTCTTATAAGTCAGATTAACTCTTAATTCCCCATCCACATTTCCATAAGAGTTTTCGGCAGTCGGAGCATAGAATTCTACTACATCCTTATTAAATTCAAAATCATCAGGCATATTAAGGAAGATTTGGCTTGATAAGAAACCTAATAAAGCTCTTAAGTTAGGTTTATCTTTATCAGAAATTGATTCATTAACAAAAAATGAAGGTTCTTTACTAATGATGTTATTTAAACGAACCACTTCATCCGGATCAGTTGGTGTGGGAATTTCAGCAATTGAAACATAAGAAGAAACTTCGGATGGAGATAATGGGGTAAATCCTTTAAAGGTTACTAATTTCCTTAAATATATTGGTCCGGCACTACTAACAATATTTCCGTTTTCGTCATAATACTTATAAAGGTTTACTCACGCTTTAATTGTTCCAATTTTGTTTTCATTACTCACGATGGAAACACTAATATCATCTGCACTTAAAGTATCATTGACAAGGTTTGTAAAACAATACTTTTGATTCTTTAAAACTAATTGTTTTAAAATATCGTTTTTGTTATCATTTTCAAAATCATTTAGGGTTACTTCACGTTCAACTCCACCCATTGATAATTGAATGTTATTTAAGGTAACATTAGTATTAATACCAGTTGGAGAAACAGCTTTAAACCCTAGAAGAGTTATTTGGAATTTTTTAACATTAGTAGAACCCTTAATTAAATTGGAAGCATCATCATAGTAAGTACTTAACGAAAGGTTAATTTTTAATTTTCCTTCACGGTTATCAGTACTAATGATGGAAGCCTTCATATCATTTTCATTAAAGCCATCAGGAATAGAACTTAAAATAGAGGTATGTTCTTTTCATAAGTAGCGGTTTAATTCTAGTAGGTTTACATCAGTTGGTAGAATATGTTCAAACCCTACTACATTCATTTGGGTAATGGCAGATGTTGGTAAAGTTTTACGGAAACCTTTAATGGTTAGATTAGTGGCAAATGCCTTGGCATCTTCCAAAGTATCAATTAATGTTCCACTACTATTAAAATATTTATATAGGATTAAACGAGCTTCAACAGTTCCCGTTTTATTTGATCGTGAGTTAATTTGAATTTTTAAATTATCATTGGTAATACTTGGTAGATTGGTATAGATAGCACTCTTATTAACACGAATCGCATCAATAATGCGAGAAGTATCCACTAAAGTTGGTAAATCATCATTAAATTCATTTAATGTAATCACGTTATTAGCATAGGTTTGTCCCACAGGTTCAAACCCTACTAACAAGACATCAGTTTCTAAAAATTCACCTTTCTTATTTAATGCTCCTTCACTATTAAAATACTTATTAATTGTTAATCTTCCAGTCACTTGTCCTAATTTATTATTAGGAGTAGCAGTAAAGTCAAAAGAAACAATGTTTTCTAAAGAAAAATATTCCGGTAGATTTTGAATAATAGGAGCACGTGGATTTTGGTAATTTTGTCTAATTAAACTTAAAATTTCATCATTAGAAAATTCACTCGCTTTTTTATTATAGAATTCTGGTAAATTAATCATTTTACTGACCACTGTCGGGAATTGTGTTTTAAAACCATAGAACTTTACTGGAAAACTTGCTCAAGATGATATATCATCGTGTAGTAAACCAGTCGCATCATAATATTTGTTTAATTGCACAGTAGCATACAAATATCCTGAA
Organism: Mycoplasmataceae bacterium; assembly: GCA_020024735.1. GTDB lineage: Bacteria > Bacillota_I > Bacilli_A > Mycoplasmatales > Mycoplasmoidaceae > Mycoplasma_L. Next base: position 5,535 of record JAHHTI010000004.1, read on the forward strand.
ATATTATTTACTTGAATGGTTGAACTCACAATTTGAATATTAGAAGAACCAAAATTTTGTGGTTTATTGGTAATACAATCCTTACAACTTAATAACATACTTACTAAATCTTCAGCACTCACTTCAGAAGCTCTAGGGATACTATCTTCGGCATAACTCTTACTCACATCAAATCCTTGAACCACTGTTGTAGCACCAGGAATTTTTTGAAACCCTTCAATGGTAATGGTTTCAGATAACGGAGGAACATCACTTCCAATACTGGTGATAATTAAATCCCCTGAATTTTTATCATAATATTTAGTTAAATTAATGGTCACACTAATTGAACCTTCTAGGTTGTTAGCATAAGCTTCTCGGAAATTGAAATATAAATCAGAAGCAAGGATTTGTTTAGGCAAATCTTCAATATAATCTGCTCTAAATGATCATAGAATTTCAGTTAGCATTTCTTCAGTAATCAATGAAGGTAATGTATTATTATAGATATCCTTTAAAGAAAAACGTTGTAAGATGACAGTTCCCGTTACTTTTTTGAAATCTTGAATGATAACATCCCCTTCTAATGGGCGACTATGAGCAACATCATTAATTAAGACACCATTTTTATCATAGTAATAATAAAGCTTAATATGTAAATTAATTGTCCCTTTCTTATTATCAAAGGAATTAACAAAATATTCAAAATTGTTAATATTGAAATTTAATGGTGTATTAACCATTAGGGAATTTTTGATATCAATCATTAAATTTCTTAAATTCTTAGCATCCCCAGCCACATCCCCGGCTACTTCATCCTTTCATGGATAAGCCATTGCACCAATGGTTGGAGAACTCAAGGAAAGGTCAGTAATAATATCAGTTGGTAATACTTGCTTAAATCCACTAACCACTACTTGATATGAGATCGGAGTATTAACCACTTTATGTGAACCTTTGGTATCAAAATAATTAAAGGCTGTTAATTTAACAGTCACAGTTCCAGCCAAATTATCAAATGCCAATTTTTCAACCCTATCAAGCACAAAGTTCTTAGGGATAGGATTAAAGAATTGCATAATGTTGGTACTAATGATTTCTTTTAATTGATCTTCATTTAACTCTTGCGGTAATAAATTATCATAACTACCAGTTAATTTTACTTTAGCTGGTGGAGTTAGAATACTAATTACTCTTTTAAAACCGGTTAAAACCGCTTTAAATCTTTTGGTTTCCTTAGTAGCTGGACCAATTAAAATTCCTTTACTGTTGTAAAAATAATCAACTAATATTTCAAAACCAATTTGTCCTTCACGATTGTTATATGATGAAAGGCTAATTTCTGTAATATTAGAATCTTTAAAATCAGGTGGTAAATTTAAAAACACTTCTCCTGTACCACTGAATACTAATCTTTTAATAATGTCTTTAACAGTGGTATCACTTGCATAAACATCACTAGCATAACTATCATGATAATTGCTTGGAACAGTAATTGAAGCATTAATATCAGTAGGAGGAGTAATTTTTAATTTAGTGATTTTTAAATTTCCGAGGTTTTTACTAGTACCATCTATATATGTACAATATTCATCATCTTCAAAATAACGGTTAATTGTAATGTTCCCAATATCCAAAACACCAGTTAAATTATTCGATTGAATGATGGTTAAAGTATCAGGAGCGACAATGATGTTATCACTACCAAAATCACTAGGAAGATTTTCAAATAATGAAAGAGAGTTTTCAAAAAGAGCATTTTTTAAAACTGATTTATCATTTAATTCTTGTGGAGATAAACCATCAAGACTTGGTAATTCCACACTATAACTTTTAATTGTCGTTGGAGCAACAGATTGGAATCCGGCTAATTTAATTTCTCTAAAAGGAAGAGTTTCTCCTTTACTAGGATAAATGATTTCTCCATTTTTAATGAAAAAATTAATATCTCCTGAAACAATCATTCTTCCGTGCTTGTTATCACAACGATATTCAGTAATATTAATATTTCCTACATCAAAACCACTTGGTAAATTTTGAATACTATTCTTCAAGGCAGTTTTCATTTGAAATTCCACAAAGGTATTACCAACATATTGGTAAGGAATAACATCATTAACTGCTGCTACATTAACAAAGGTAGTAGTGGTATCAGGAAAGGTAGTGGAATTGGAATAGATTCCTTCCTTAAATCCGGTAATAACCACATCCACCGATGGAAAACTAGGGGTAGTTACTAAATTATAACGATCATCAAAGAACATATTTAAAGTAATATTTAACTTAACTTTTCCATGTTCTAAATCATATTCACGGAAATTTCCGGTAGAAAGACGATTAAAGATTACGTTTTTATAAGTCGCATTAGCAGGGAAGTTAATAATATTTTCACAAATAATTTGTTTTAAAACATCATCATCCAAACTTTGTGGGTCAACATTCTTATAATCATAAAGTTTGGAACTAATTTCATTAGATGCTGATAAATTAATGGAAGTTTTTCCAGGAACTTTATTAAACCCTGTAATTGTAATAGGAAAATCTAAGTGTTTAGTTGGATTCACTTCCACATAGTAAGGTGCTGGTAGGGTAAGAGGTACATCACTATTTAACACCCCAGTATCATCATAGTATTGATGAACTCTTAATTGAAAACTTAATTCACCTTTTTGGTTATCAAATCTTCTTGGCATTAATATTTCAAAAATCTTACTCGCATCAATTCCCGGAACATTGGGAACATTTTTCTTATTTTCAATATATTCAATTAATTTATTATCGTAAGTGGTAGTGTTAGCAAAATCTTGGGCATACATGGCTGTTTTTGCTGGAAGTGTGGAATTTAAAGTAACATCAGTTTTACCAGGGCTAAAAAACCCTTTAATGGAAGTTGTTTGGGGAGTTGTGATGGTTTCGGTGATAGTCGGGGCAGCTCAAGTAACATTTGGTAAGTAGGTAAAAAGCACTTCTCCTGGGTTAGTCGTTTTTTGAAAATTAGGGTCATTAAAAACAACGTCAGTAATGGCCGGATTATCAGCAATATACTGAGTTTTTACCAAATCTTGTAATTCATTAATCAAGGTTGGATCACTAGCACCAGTTGCTGTATGAACAATATCAGTTGGGGTATAGTCTTTAAACTTTGAACCATCTGGAAGTAGATATTCGGGTAAAGTAGGGATAGCTCGTGTAGGTTTACCAACAGTGGTTACATCACGAGTAGAATTAGCTAAATCTATAGAACTTGAAGAAACGACGTCTTGTTTAGTTATCAAATGAGGAGTAAGTGTTGCCACACCTAAACAAATCGAAGTGACAGATAAATAAACAAATTGTTTAATTTTTTTAATCATGTATAAATTATATATAATTTAAGCAATTTATTCCAAAGTTTTATTTTTTTAAATATAATTTATTTAGACGATAATTTTTATTCATATGGATGATTTAAAACAAACTACTGAAGACAATATCAAAAATGAAGATACTAACACCGAACACACTGATAGTATCGTGTTTGATGATCAGGTAAATGATAATCAAGATGATACTTCTAATGAGGAAGGTACTTTAAGTAAACGTGAAGCTTTTGAATCATCACGTCGCAAGTTTTTCTCTCGACTATTAAATAAAAAGATAAAAAAAGATACTCCTGAAATTACTAAAGGGGTCAAGATTGAAAATTTACATTCGAATTTTAAACGAAACAAAAAATTAGAAGGAAAGCCTGAAGATTTTCCTAAAAAAGTTAAAATTTTGAGTTGACAAGAAGAACAAAAATTAGGTTTAGATAATAACCATAGTATTGACCTTGAATTAAAAGACGAATTAGCAGCTCTAGCTCGTGAAGTGAATGCTAAAAATTAGTGTAAATAAAAAATAAGCTTTAATCTTTTTTTCAAATTTTTTTCAACCTCAAAAATAGCGTAAAAAACGACAAAAAAGCGAAATTTTAGCGAAAAAAAACGTTAAATAGTGTAAATTTTTCTAAAATTTAGTGAGAAATGTTAAAATGTTTATTGAAGTGAAGAAGGCCACTTTATAAAAGCCTCAAAAAAAATTAGGAGAAAATTATGAATTTAAAAGGAAGAAGTTTAGACTCTCTTGTTAAAAATTATTCAATCGAAGAAGTTAAATATTTAGTTGAACTTTCTTTAAAACTTAAAAAACATAAAAAAGCAGGAAAAGTGCTTGAACAACAAAATTTCTTAAGAGGAAAAAACATTGTTACTCTATGAGAAAAAGATTCTACAAGAACTAGATGTTCATTCGATGTAGCTGCTTTTGACTTAGGTATGAACGTTACTTACGTTGGACCTCAAGGTTCTAACTATGGTAAAAAAGAATCTATCGAAGATACTGCAAAAGTTTTAGGTAACTTCTATGATGGTATCCAATTTAGAGGATTCAGCCAAGAATACGTTGAAATTCTAGCTAGAGATTCAGGAGTTCCAGTTTGAAATGGATTAACTGATGACGAACACCCTACACAAATCATTGCTGACTTATTAACAATGGTTGAATGTGCAGGAAGCTTTGATGCTTTAAAAGGTAAAAAGTTTGTATTTATTGGTGACTTCAAAAACAACATGGGTCACTCTGAATGAATCGCTTGTGCTTATGCAGGTATGCATTGTACATTATGTGGTCCTGCTGCTTATAAGAAAGAAATGATTCCAGCAATCATGACTAAAGCAGAAGCTATTGCTAAACAAACAGGTGCTACTTTAACTTATTCAACTGACAAAATGGAAGCTGCTAAAGGTGCTGACTTCATCTATACAGATGTTTGAGTATCATTAGGAGAACCATTTGAAATTTTCGAAAAGAGAATTGGTGAATTAAAAGAATTCCAAGTTGATATGAAAATGATCCAAGCTGCTAATAGTACAGTTAAATTCCTACACTGTTTACCAGCATTCCATGACAAGAGAACTAAATTCTCAAGTGAAATTGCTGAAAAATTTGGTAAAAAATACCCAGTTGTTAAGAATGGTGAAATGGAAGTTACTGACGAAGTATTCCAATCTAACTACTCTGTAGCATTTAGAGAAGCTGAAAACAGAATGCACACTATTAAAGCTATTATGTTAGCTACAATGGCTGATGATACTGTTTATACTAAAAAATTAAGAAAATTCTAATTCTTGATTAATTAGTTAAATCAAAAAAACCTAGAGACTGCTCTAGGTTTTTTTCTGTCTATCAAATGAGAACAATATAAAAATCTAGGAGTAACCTAGATTTTTATTTTTTTATTGTTGTGCTTCTTTATTTTCTTTTTTAGCTCTTAACTTTGCTTTTCTAACATAACTTTTAAGTCTTTTTTCTCTTTGGACTTTCATTTTATGAGCTCTTACTTTAGCTCTTCTTCTTCCCATAATAATCCTTTCTTTACAATAGCAATATTATACAAAACTTTTTTTATTTTATAATATAAATATATGTCTTACCACTCAAAATTAAATATTCGTGAAACACAATATGCGATTCGTGTTATCAAAGCTAATTTTCAAGCGTTGCTTTCCGAAGCTCTTAATTTAGAACGAATTAGTGGTCCAATTATAGTCAATCCAAGAACCGGATTAAATGATAATCTTAGTGGGAATGAAAAAGCTGTGAGTTTTTATGCTCCATATTTTAATCAAAACTTAGAAGTGGTACAATCATTGGCTAAATGAAAAAGATTCGCATTAAAAAAATATGGTTTTGAGATGCACGAAGGTATTTATGTCGATATGAATGCCATTCGTCCACAAGAAAAGGTAGATGCTTTACACTCTTTATATGTAGACCAATGAGATTGAGAATTGATTATTGATAAAAGTGAAAGAAATCTTGTAACATTAAAAACAATTGTCACAAAAATCTATCAATGTATCTATCAATGTAAACAGGATTTACAAGCTATCTATCCGCAGCTTGAACAAACTTTACCACCAGAAATTAAATTCTACCAAACTCAAGAAGTAGAAGATTTATATCCGAATATGGAATTTAATCAAGCAGTTAAGGAAATTGTCAAAAAAGATAAAGCCGTCTTTTTTATAGGTATTGGTAAAACATTAAAATCAGGAAAAGTTTTTGATCATCGGGCTGTGGATTATGATGATTGAAACCTTAATGGTGATATTTTTGTATGATCAGATGCCATTAATGATGTTATTGAACTTTCATCTATGGGGATTAGAGTTGATGCTACCACCTTATTAGCGCAATCTCCTAAAGAAGCATTAGAAAAACTGAATGATTATTATTCAGCTATTATCAATCATCAATTAGACCAAACGATTGGTGGTGGGATTGGTCAGAGTCGACTATGTATGTTTTTATTAGAAAAAATTCATATTGCCGAAGTACAAACAGCTGTTTGGGATGAAGAACAAATTGCTTATTTTGAGAAAATGAAAATTGATATTTTATAATTTAGAATAACTATGTCAGCAAATAATATAGAATCTCAAGATATTAAGAAACTTAATCCTCAAGCACTTAAAGATATTAAATTCAGATATAAAAGAGTCGGTTATTTTGGAATTATATGATTATTCTTAATTTTTCTTCTTATTGGTTTTGTTTGCTATATTGAAATTGGTTTAAAAGATTATGGAAAAATTGGTTTAACTAGCGAAATGGAAACTATTCTTCCTATCTTTTACGGTATTATTTCCTTATTTTTAGCGGCTTGTTGAACTTTTTGTATCTGTGTGGCAATTCTTGGAATTAAGCAAAATCCAACCTTAATTAAATCCATTCCTGGTTTATACGCATTAGCCATTGCTGCTTGTTTTATTCCAGTTCTTTTTGGTTTTATTGCTTATATGAAGATAAATAACATTAATAAAAGTGGTAAAAATAGTGAAAGAAAAGCTTTTGAACCCTACGAATTTAAAGGAAATTACTATTATTTTGATGATAAAGGGGAATATTATATTGCCATTAATAATGAATGAGCAAAAACAAAAAACCCACATAAAAAAAGATAAGTTCTTTTTTGATATTTATACCGATAAAAAAAGTTTGTATTTTTCAAATTTGCTAGATATAATATATATGTTATTTTTATAAATAAAAAAAGGAGAAAAAAATGGCAAAAGAAAAATTTGACAGAAGTAAACCACATGTTAATATTGGTACTATTGGACATATTGACCATGGTAAAACTACATTAACTGCTGCAATCTGTACTGTTTTATCTAAACAAGGTAAAGCAAAAGCAATGGATTATGCTTCTATTGATAGTGCTCCAGAAGAAAAAGAAAGAGGAATTACTATTAATACAGCACACGTTGAATATGAAACTGATAAGAGACACTACGCTCACGTTGACTGTCCAGGACACGCTGACTACGTAAAAAATATGATTACTGGGGCTGCCCAAATGGATGGTGCTATTCTAGTTGTTGCGGCAACTGATGGTCCTATGCCTCAAACAAGAGAACACATCTTATTAGCTAGACAAGTTGGAGTTCCTAAAATTGTTGTATTCCTAAACAAATGTGATATGATGGCTGATACTGAAATGCAAGACTTAGTTGAAATGGAAGTTAGAGAATTATTAAAATCTTACGGTTTTGATGGTGATAACGCTCCTGTAATTAGAGGATCTGCTTTAAAAGCTCTTGAAGGTGATGAAACTTTCTCAGCTAAAATTAATGAATTAATGGATGCTGTTGATGCTTATATTCCAACTCCTACTAGAGACATTGATAAACCATTCTTATTAGCAATTGAAGATGTTTTCACAATTTCTGGTAGAGGTACTGTTGTAACTGGTAGAGTTGAAAGAGGACAATTAAAATTAAACGAAGAAGTTGAAATCGTTGGTTTAAAACCTACTCAAAAAACAGTTGTAACTGGTATTGAAATGTTTAGAAAACAATTAGACTACGCTGAAGCTGGTGATAACGCTGGTATCTTATTACGTGGTACTAAGAAAGACGAAGTTCAAAGAGGACAAGTTTTAGCTAAACCAGGATCTATTACTCCACATACTCAATTTGAAGCTGAAATTTATGCTTTAAAGAAAGAAGAAGGTGGACGTCATACTCCAATGTTTAAAGGATATAGACCTCAATTCTACTTCAGAACTACTGACGTAACAGGTGCTATTACTTTAAAAGAAGGTAGTGAAATGATTATGCCTGGTGACAACACTTCAATTACTGTTGAATTAATTGCACCAGTTGCTCTAGAAGCAGGATCTAAATTCTCTATTAGAGAAGGTGGTAGAACTGTTGGGGCTGGAACTGTAACTAAAATTATTAAATAGTTAAATTTAGTTTTTGCTTAATTAATTAAAATCAATATACATCCTTTCGGGGTGTATATTTTTTTGCATTTTGGTATTGCTTTTTTTTTTTTTTTACTCTAAAATATAAACGTTAATTATTTAAAGGAGAAAAATATGAAATTAACAAAGAAAATCGGATTAGGATGTGCATTAGCATTCGCTTCAATCGGAGTTGTAGCTGCTACATCTGCAGTTGTGGTAAGTTGTTCATCAACTGATAACTCAACTGATGGACAAAAACCTGGTGAACAAGAACAAAACAACCCTGCTAAACCTGAAGTAATTACATTAGAATTCTCAAGTCCAAAAGGTACAGCTGGTACTTCAATGACTTTAAGAGCAACTAATTTACCTAAAGCAGATTCTGGTGTAAATTACACATATGCATGAACCATTTCTAAAGGAAGTTTCCCTGGAAATCCTGCTACTGATCAAGCAGAATTAACATTTACACCTAATGCAGATTCAAATGCTAAAGAAGTAACTTTAACAGTTATGAACGGTAAAACAACTGTTGCAAAAGGTACTGTTACTTTAGAAATTTCACCAGCTGCTTAGTAGTAAATAATCAAACAAAAATTATTATTTTTACTGTTATTTAATTTTGGTATACACCCTATAAAGGGGTGTATATTTTTTTGTATTTATAATATTTTGGTAAAGGTAGTTAACAGCCTGACTATGACTCAGACATTTGGAGTTCAAGTCTTGTAGGTTGTCCTATTAAACAAGGCTAGATTTTCTAGTCTTTTTAATTAATACATCTTTAATCTATTGCATTTTCTATTATTAATTCATTTTTAGTTTTAATGGTTTTATAGACTTTTTTGTATAGTGTTAGAAGAAGATGTATCAATAATATAATGATGCTGATACAAATTACTTTTAATATTAAGGTAATTATATAATCTAGGATATTGTTAGTAAATCATAAACGCATACCACTATCTTGTTGATTGAACATTCCCATTAACAAATCATCAAGAATATAAAACCATAGGGAATAGCCACCTAAAAGACCAATGAATTTAGTAGCACGATTATTCTTAATATCAAAACACATTATAAAGACGACAAAAAATATTGCTAACAATATAACAACAAAACCAGAGTAAGATGTACTATTCATTCAAAAGAATGTGGCCAAAATATCAGATATTAAAGCGATACCATAAGCACTTCCACTAATAATGGCAATTTGCTTTTTTCATTTTCAAAGAACAGATCCAACTATTAAAATAGAACGGACAAACATATAGAAGAAAATGAAATGTAGGATATGATAACCATTAGAAATATCGAATTCTCTAAAAACAAAAGATTGAGAAATAGTAAAGACTAAATAAAAAATGATAAAGGTTAATGCTAAGTTAAAGTTTTTTAACCCTTTATTTATGATTGGGATTAAAGGATAAAAAACAACATAGGTTCTTAAATATCATAAATTACGCCCAAAAATAGGTAAGAAAATAGATAAGTAGTCAATATCCCCCCCCGATGATTAATAGCAAGGACAATTTGTTTTATTCAGAAATAAACATATAAAATTAAAACAATTTTCGCATATCTTTTTCAATTATTTTTTTCCTTCATAAAAGAAGATATGGCTGTACATGCAATAAAAATATTAACACCAATAATAGATATACATTCAACTATCGAAAAAGCTATAGTATTATGATCACTTCCAAGATTTAAGATAAATCTTAAATGAACAGCAATAACCATCAAACTAGCAATAAATCTTAAAATGAGAACATTTATTCTTTTGTTCTTAACTCATTGCCCTATCTGATCATTATGAATTTCTATGGAGGAGATTTTCATTATTTTAAATTTTAGCAAAAGAACTATTAAATCCATAAAATATCATAGCTATTCTGTATATTTTTTGCATTTTGGGATTGCTTTTTTTTTTTTTTTTTAATCTAAAATAAAAACGTTAATTAAATAAAGGAGAAAAATATGAAATTAACAAAGAAAATTGGATTAACTTGTGCTTTAGCACTAGGTGGAATCGCAATTGCTGTACCTATGGCTACTACAATTGTAAGTTGTTCATCTACTTCAACAAATGAAGAAAAACCAACAACAAAACCAGAAACAACACCAGAAAACAACAAACCTGCTGAAAATGGAAAACCTGGTGAAGCTGGAAAACCTGAAGCTGAAGCTGGTCCTGTTGCTCCAGGTGGAGATAGTCATGCTGCACCTTCACCAACACCTGGAACACCTGAAGCAGATAAAACTCCTAGTGGTAAATAATCTTCTTGTAAGATTATATTCTCTTAATAAGACACGTGGAAACACGTGTTTTTTTATTATAATTAGAATATGTATTCAATCCAATCAAAGAAAGCACTATTATCCTTTTTAGTAGACAATAATAATACTAACTATGGAGTGATAATCCATAACCATCAATGTTATTGTTTTCATATTTCTAATTTTCAAGTTATCTTTGAAGGGATTGCTTGAAGTTTAGATAAACCTTTAAATGTAGAAACGAAATATTTAATTATCAAAGACTGTCAATATATAGAAACTTTTAAACATTGTATTATAAATACTGAACAAATGACTTTCCTTAAATCATTACCTTTTTATAATGCTTCACAAATCAAGGATATTAGTAATGTAGAAGTAGAAGAAGGACATCAATATCAAATTATTGATTTTTATTGTATTAACTAATTGTTAAAATATCTCTAAGGGCAAACAAAAAGACACCTAGGTAACCAATCCAAGTGTCTCTTTGAACAACCATAGATTAATCTATTAACTCAACAAGAACAAGCATATCCATTAAAGAATAGTTTTGTTTTCCTTGCAGAATCTTTATACTAATCCATACTTATTATATTAGTTTATTTTTAAATTTTGCTATTTTTTGTTGTTGGATCAAGAAGTAAAAAGAGCTAGTTATTCTAACTAAAATATTATTTTAATTACCAATTATACCCCTTGAGGATTTGGTAAAACTGGTGATGGTTCTTTGCTTTTATTCATTTTTGCATAAGACTTTGTAGTCATACTAAAACATACAATCATCATTACTCATGATGCAAATGCAAACACTCCTGTAAAAATTGTTAATCAATGCGGAATACCAAAGAAACTAATAATTCCCATGACTATTAAAATAGATGAAGCAATTAAACCAATAATAGCCGCAATTCTGCCTTCACATTCATTCTGCTTATCATTAGTAATTAAAGAAATAGCAGAGAAAAATACTCCAATTGACATGACAACAACTAAAATAAAACTAATAATCTTCAATACTAAAAAAACAGTGGTTTCTGTTTCTCCAATGGTTTCGGGACTACCTATAGCTTTGACAATACCATATATAAAGGCAATTAGCCCTAATGCTAAATTAGCAAAGATGATACTACTAAATATTTTTAATAGTTTTAGTGATTTTTCCATTCTTATCAATCCTCCATATACATCTTACAATTTGATTATAACGGAAGCAATCCAATAAGTCCGCTAGTAACTTAATATAAGTAAAAATAGCATACTAAAAGATCATTAAGCTACTACTTTAGTTTTTTGAGGTTTGAAAATTTTATATGCATAATTAATTAATGAACCAACACTAAACATTGTTGCCAGATAAAAACCAAGGTTTTGGACTCCATAATATCATCAGCAACTAGAGGTTGGGAAAATGATAGTAGCATTACTTGAAATTAATAAAACAAAGCATATGGCAAACATTTGAAAAACAGTTTTCATTTTTCCATAGATATCTGCAGCTACATCAATATTATTTTTAATCGCATGCATTCTTAAAGCATCGACAATAATGTCGCGCATAATCATAATCAAGACTAAAACAATTAATACTTGATGTTGTAGAGTTAAAACAATCATAATGGTATTAATTAATAATTTATCAGCAATCGGATCAAGGATTTTTCCAAACGTACTTACCACTTCTCATTTCCGTGCTAAATACCCGTCTAAAAAATCACTTAAAGCAGCAATGACAAATAAAACTAAACTAATAAGATAGTTTAACCTAATTTGAATGATAATTCCTGTATCAATTTCTTTTTCTCACAAAGTTTTATCCAAACTAGGAATTAACATTATCACTAAAATTGGAACTACCAAAAAGATTCTAATAGCAGTAATAATATTCGGAAGGTTCTTTTTAAAATTTGGCATTTCCATGAGTCCTTGGGAAAGGAATAACATCACGAATATTATTCACTCCAGTTAGATACATAATTAATCTTTCAAATCCTAAACCAAAACCTGCTGACTTATAGTAACCATACTTACGTAATTCTAAATATCAACTTAAAGGATTAATATCCATATGAGCATCATTAGCTTTCTTTAATAAGGTTTCGTAATTAGCTTCCCGTTCACTACCACCACATAATTCTCCAATAGAAGGAACTAATAAATCTACTCCTGCTACTGTTTTAGCATCATCATTTAATTTCATATAGAAGGCTTTAATGGCTGCTGGATAATTGTACACAAAAGTTGGTCCATTAAAGACTTGTTCACAAATATATCTTTCATGTTCAGAATCAAGGTCCATTCCTCAAACAATATTAGCATTTTCAAATTGATGACCATTAGCTTTAGCCTTAAGTAATAAATCAATGACTTCGGTATAAGAAACTCGAGTAAATTTGTTTTGAGTAATAGCAGATAACTTAGCTTTTAATGTAGTGTCTACAAATTCATTAAAGAAATCAATTTCATCACGACATCTTTCCATATATTCTTTAATAAAGAAACACAACATATCTTCCATTGCATCCATTAATTGATAAATATCACAGAATGACTTTTCCGCTTCTAACATTCAAAACTCAGCGGCATGACGATTAGTATGAGATTTTTCAGCTCTAAATTGTGGACCAAAAGTATAAACATCTTTAAAAGCCATTGCATAAGCTTCTAGGTGTAATTGACCAGTAACTGATAGTACTGCTTCTGTACCAAAGAAGTTTTCTTTATCAATCGGAGCTAATTTAAAACATTCTCCTGCTCCTTCAGCATCATTAGTAGTAACGACTGGAGTAGCAACTCATACATAATCATGTTGCATAAAGTATTGATTGATAATATGATAAAGCATTGCTCTTACACGCATAATATTTGCAAAAAGATTAGTTCTTGGTCGAAGATCAGCAATTTCTCTTAAAAATTCATTAGTATGTTTCTTCTTTTGTAAAGGGAAGTCTTCAGAAGCTTGTTTTAAAAGTTTAACCTCAGTAGCTAAGATTTCATATGGTTGTTTAGCAGTTGGGGTTAAAACAATTTTTCCAATAACAACAATCGCAGCCCCAGTACGAGCACTAATAACTTCCTCTAAATTTTTAATATTTTCACCCTTATAAACTATTTGAACAGACTTTAAACTTGAACCATCAGTGAGAGAAATAAAACCAAAATTTTTATTATCACGATTGGTTTTAACTCAACCTTCTAAAGTAACCTCTAAATCGTCTTTCAATTGGTTATTAGTTAATAGGTGTTCTAATTCCTTAATTTTAAATAATTTCATATACCTATTATTTTACAACGTTTTTAATATATTTATTTTTTATAAGTAAAAAAACTATATATTTTATGAACTCCTTATCTTATAGGCCTAGTTTTTTTTATTGTCATCTATTGTGAATTATAAAGGTTTTAAAATTTATCAAATTAACATCTACTATCTCCAATAGATATTGGTATAATAGTTTTGAGGTAATTTTTTATGCATACAATTATTAATCATCCACTTATTAAAGATAAATTAACAAGAATGAGAAAAAAAGAAACTGTTTCTACAGTTTTTAAAAAAAACTTAGAAGAATTAGCTACCTTAATGGCATATGAGGCAACTAAAAACCTACCAATTAAAGAAATTGATATTGAAACTCCAGTTAAAGCTGGTGCAAAAGGTTATAAATTAGAAAACAAAATTACTCTAGTTCCAATTTTAAGAGCTGGTTTAGGAATGGTTGATGGAATGAAATCTTTAATTCCCACAGCTGCCATTGGTCACATCGGTCTTTACCGTGATGAATCAACTTTAGAATGTGTGGAATATTATTACAAAATGCCAGCTAACATTAAAAATTCCCATGTCCTTTTATTAGATCCCATGTTAGCAACTGGAAATACTGCAATTAAAGCAATTGAATTAATTAAGCAAGAACAACCACTTTCTATTACTTTTATTGCTATTGTAGGAGCTCCTGTAGGTTTAGAAGCTGTAGAAAAAGCTCATCCTGATGTTCCTATCTATTTAGCTAGTTTGGATGAAAAATTAAATGAAAATGGTTATATTGAACCAGGTCTTGGAGATGCTGGAGATAGAATCTTTGGAACTAAATAATAATGCATTACATAATTGTTGATGAAAGTGGTGCTTTTGATTGAAAATTAATCAAACAAAAGATTAAAGATAATAAAGTTAATACCACGACAGCTTTACAAACATTGTATTTTAATGAACAAATTCTAGCTGAGTTAAGTCAGCAATCTATTTTCTTTGTTCCTGAAGTTACTATTATTAAGGATGTGGATTTTTTATCAAGTGCGGAAAAAATTAAAGAACACCAAGATATTATTGAATATCTAAAAGCAGATAAAGAAATTATCTACCTATTATTTACTACCAAAAAGGTTTCTAAAACCTTTAATGAACCAGATTTTAAAATCATTACCATTGAACCTTTAACCAAAAAGAATAAACAAACTTATATTGAAAACTTATTACATCAAGCAAACTTACAATGTTCTCCAGAGCTTATTGAAACTTTTATCCAAAAAGTAAATGAAGATTATCGGGTTATTAACTTTGAATGTCAAAAAATTAATTTATTAAAGCAAATTGGTGCTGATGATGACACTATTATGGCTGCTTTATCTAGTTACAATGAAGAAAATATCTTTTCCTTGCTTACTGCTATCTTAAAAAAAGATAAAGCTTCTTTATTTAAAATCTATGAAAGTATCAAAAATCAAAAGGAAGATGAAATTAAAGTCATTGCTATTATTGCTAGTCAATTAAACCAAGCACTTCTTTATAAACGTTTAGTGACTAAAGGAATGTCATCTAAAATGATTAGTGAATATTTACAAGTTACCCCATATGTAATTTTTAACTTAGAAAAAATTACGAGTGGTGTGGAATTAAAAAGAATACAAAGTTTAATGGAAACACTCTTAAATCTGGAATTAGATATTAAACAAATGCGCATTGATAAAGTTCTTGGTTTTAAAAACTTTCTAGTAAATATTTAATATAATTTAGTTTCTTTACCGTAAGTTAAAAGTGAGTTAAAGTAGATTGGTTTTTGAGATTTGTTGACAATTTTAATCTTTAGTACTTTATCATTATTTTTATTAATATAACTAAATATTGGAACATTAATTTCTTTAGTATTACTTTGACAAGAATAATTATTAATTAAATTACCATTGATGTAAACATCAAAATTACCATCATTAACATCTTTTCTACCTAAAATTTTAAAGGCTTGGGTATCAGCTAAAGTAAATTCAATGACATCATTTTCTGCATTCGATTTTAAATATACTCCATTAATATTAGAATAATTTTCTAATGGATTATTAGGTTCATAATATAACTCTCCACTCATCTTAATGGCTGGATCATTGATTCCAATAGCATTATAGAAATTAAAACCATTACAGAATCTAATTTGACCTAAAGTTAGGATATTACCAGTACCTTTCTTAAATGTTTTATAAAGTTCTAATTCTACTTTAACAACCTTTTCACAAATTTTATTTAAAGGGATATAGAAAACATCGATTTCTTGATTAGTATTATGTACATAACCAGTATCAGTGATAGTACCATCTTCTTGATAAACCTTTGCTCGATATCAATTAGGAATGTAAGGACCTTTAGTTCATTCTCCACAAGTATAGAAAGCTAAAGCATCCATTGTTTGAGGAGTGTTAAAGATAGCGGTTGGCTTAATTAATTGATATTCATCACCTGAATCAGGAACAGCTCCTGTGGTTTTTCAATCTTCAAAATAGTTTTTTGGATCAGTTTTTAATCTAGCATATTTATTTTTATCTTCAGGATTATCAGTATCAACAAAATCATAGGTATTAAGATCAGCTAGATTTCCATAATTAGAAGTCATTTTTCGGGCAGTTGATTCATATTTACGGTAATCAATTTCTCTTTTCTTGTATTGATATTCTTTCGCATGAAGATAACTTTCCATTAATTCTAAAGAAGTATTATCTTTATTTACTCAAGGCACTAACACTTGTTCAGTTATAGGATAAATTTTTCCTCCAGGTACAGCACTAAAACTTTCATTAGTATCAGTTCTAGGTTGATTAGAGAACAAGATATCTACATAACTCTTTTCATATTCTCAATTAGTAGGAGTACGATTAACAATTCCCATTTGAATTTTATGTACTTCACCTTTTTTTCAATTAAATGCTTGATCACAAGCTTGATATCCTCGCACCTTTTTATCATTTCAAGCATCTTTTGATTTGTATTCATAGACTTGTTCACCATCTACCAATACTCTTTCAGCATCTTCAAATTTAGTTCACATATAATATTGTCCATCTTCTGGAACAACATAGTTAAATTCATATTTACAGAAACAAGTATTTCCCATGGTTAATGCAAGTAAAGGTTTATCACCATTCATATCATACATTGGATTTAAACTATATGGTTCTACCTTAATGGTTTTAGCTTCATCAATAGGTTTCTTACCATTTAATCCCATACTATCAAATAACACATCAAAGAATCCATCATAAGTAGGGAAATCTTGTCACTTAACAGGAACATAACTTTGTACTACAGGACGGTTAATAACTTGTCTTACCTTAATTTTTCAAGAATAACCTGGTACATAATTAGCAGGTAACTTTTGTAAGCTTTCTTTAGTTGGTTTAATCTTAATACTAAATTCATCAATTTGATTAACTGCTTGAGGATTAGGTGTATAGATTAAACGTTTACTGTTATGTGGATCAAGTGCTAAAGTACCACCACACTTAGATGTTGGTGTAAACTCTAATGTATCTCATTGGAAATCTGGGTTATTACAAATAATATAATTTTCAAAATTAAAATTATATGGTTCAATGGCTGGAATTTCAAATGGCGTAGTAATGTCAGAAGTATAGTCAAATTTTTGTGTTTGGTAATTATACAAATATTGACCCACAGCATATTGGTTAGCAATAAAGTCAATTGCAGGATATTTCTTTAATCCTTCAATAATAGCTTTATCATTTTGAGTTAAATCATTTTCAGCTGGTCAAGGTGATTGGTTAGTATCAGCTCAACGTGGTGCAATACGACATAAATTTCACATATTAGTTTTAAAGTAATCAGATAAGAACCCAATAAACTTCAGCGGTGTTCATCCTGGTGTATTATTAGGGTAGTTTTCCATTGCATAGTGGGTAAAGTTGTCAAAATTATAACTACCAATAGTATATAGAATAGCTGCATACCAAGCTCATTCAGTAACTACTTTCTTATCAAGATAATTTTGACGCATTAATCTCACCACATTAAATGGAGAAGCTAATTTACTTCATGGTCAAAATTCTGGGTGTTTAAATCAATCAGGTTCAAAGGAATTATTGTTAATATTAATTTCACTTCGATATCTACCTTCATTAGAAATGACACTTAAATCAAAAAGGTTAACAATATTTGTTTCAGGGTGAGTTTGCAATTTGAATCAAGCATTATTTACTTCAAAGTTATGATTAATTTCATGAATAGTACCTCAATTATCAAAATTAACTGAACCAGCACCTTTTAAGAAAGAACCGACCCCTCATTCAATAGGACAATAAAATATCATTCCACCACCAATGGCTGAAGCTCCATCTCATATACTATTACAAAATTGCATATCTAAAACTTGGAGACGGTTAATTCCTTGATAACGAGCACCAAAGTTATTACTTAGATATAAAAAGTCATTTCATTCCTTAGCACATTCTTTCGGATACACAAATTGATCAGCTGTTAATGAACAACTTATATGATGCAAAGGATCTGTAAATGGAATGTTAGCACTATATAGAGAAGATAGAATAGCAATACTTGGGGAAGAGATTGTTCCATCCATCACTTCTTTAATTTGTTTGTTTCAATCCTCTAAAGTAGTTAATCCATCAAAATAACTTAAAGATTTAACCGCATTATTAATTCTAAATTGGATAGGATCTCCAAAAGATAAGGCATTCACATTACTAAGAACAGGTTTGATAAAATTAATTGAAATGTTTCCACCAAACGGAGTACCAAAAGCAAAAGTATAATTATTTTCAGCCGTCATTTCATCTCAAGTTTTATTATCTAATATAAAACTAGATTGGATTCTTGGGTAACGGTTAGAAACTCTTCCAGTTTCATAATTACCACTACCATTTTTTCTATTCTTTAAATCTCAAAAATTATCATTAATTTTAATTTCAATAGCAGCATCACTTGCTTTAAATTTATCTAATTGTTCTTTAGAAAATTGTAGTGTAATCACTTCTCCAGCTGGTGCATATAAACCTAGAGTTTGCGGTCCATATGGAGCAGTTGACATTGTAAATTGCATATCAACAGCTTTAGTTGTAGGTAAAACATCTTGGGAATAAAAATTTTCAGCTGCTGGATGTTTTTTGAAAGTATTATTTTTGATTTCATTTTTAATAAATTTACCATCAGCATACCCGCCTGGATAAACCGCTTCTCCCTTATCATTTAATTGAGGAGTTTCTTTTAAAACTAAATCCATTGCATCAATTATTTGACCATCTTTTAAGGTTAAAAAACCATCAGGAATTTTATCGTTACCATCCTTAGCACTTAAAGAATAATCACAATTATATCCAGGATATAAAAAACCATCTTTTTTATACTTAACCATTAAATCAGTATCATAGTAGTCTTTACTAATTTCTCTATCATGAGTACCAACTTCATTAAAATAGAAAAGATCTTGTTGAGTATAACCTTCAAATTGATGATTAGAGACATTGGTTGATAAAACTTGTGATGGATAATAAGTAGTTGAAATTAAAGTAGTAGTTGAACCATTGTCTGCTTTAAAACCTTCTATAGCTTTAGGCTTTTTATCAAAATGTAATTTGACAAAATATCTCACTGGAGAATAGTTACCATCAGGTTCTAAGGTTACATTGGTTAAATGAGCACCCATTTCTTGAGCAAAGTTTTGATTTAAGTTTTCTTTAATGATTGATGTTGTATAGGCAACTTGAGCCACATCTGTCAATTGTGTTGTTTGTGAAAATAAGTAGTTAGTAAAATTAGTGCTTGGTAAAGCTTCAGGTCTAATAATTGGTTGGGTCGTAGTTAAACTATCGTTTTGAGGTTCATGTTGTGGAAGTGGTGCGTTCGATGCTTGGTTATTGTTATTATTGTTGTTGTTAGGATTGGTTTGGGTGGTATTATTACTTCCTTGACTACAACTAGTGATTAGAGGGGTAGCACCTAAAAAAGAAATTCCTAGAACCGATAAGATAGCATAACAACACTTTTTGCTAGCAAATTTGGATACTCTACTTTTTTTCATATACTGATTAATTATAAATTATTTTGTGTAAAGCACAAGAGCAGTACTAACATACCTTTATGATTAAAGTTTAGAGAAAGGTTAAGTTGTTATCCTAGTACTTCTTATCAACTCGTTTTTTTAATCATTTTTATCTTATCTATATTTTTATGTCAGTCAAAAAGGATGAAAAAATCCTAATAATAAATAAGGAATTAATGAAAACTAAAAAAGTTTTTATTATAATTAATATGATAGAAGTTTTTATATTTGAGGTTGATTATGGAAAAAAAGAATCCCAAAATTGATTTAGATTATCAACATAGTAATTTTGAAAAGGTGAAAATTCAACCTACAAAAGCTTTTGACTTATCAAGTATGGATAGTGATTATTTATCTCTAAAGAAAGAACTATCTATGTTATCAACTGATGAATTAATTTATAAATTAGAAAATGAAGAATTAGATAAGGACTCTAGAGATATTATTAATGAAATTATTGCTACTAGAAAATAATGCAACCATTTAATTTACGTGTTCGTTCTTATTACTCTCTACTAGATTCAATCCTTTCCATTGATGATATTATTCAACATGCTATTGATAACCATTTAGATTATGCTTTTTTAATTGACAAAAACAATTTATATGGGGCAATGGAATTTTATACCAAAGCCATTCAACACCATCTAAAACCAATCATTGGTTTAGAATTCAATTGATTAGATAGTGCTTTTATTTTAATTGCTAAGAACTATAATGGTTTAAAACATTTAATTAAAATTAGTAGTCACATTATGTGTGAAGAAGAATACAACTTAAATGATTATTTAGATGATAACCTTTTTATTATATGTACTAGCAATAATTACCATAATATTCAATATCAAGTTTGGAATGAAAATGACCTATTTTTAAATGAAGTATGTTATCCCAAAAAAGAAGATAACTTATGTTACACTGTTATCCAAGCCATCAAAAATAATCAAACTATTGATTTAAGCAATGAGTCTCATAATAGTTTACACTGAATCAATGAAGCTGATGTTTCTACACATCAAAAAGAATGCTTTATGCAAATCATCAATGAAACTAATTTAATCATTAATGATAATGCTAGTCGTTTACCAATGTATAACAATAAAATTAATTCCCATCAATATCTACAAGAAATAGCATTGAATGGATTGCTTGAAAAATTACACATTGAAGATAATAAGATGCCTAAAAATTATTATGACCGTTTACTTTATGAACTTAATGTTATTCATGAATTAGATTATGATGATTATTTTTTAATTGTTGCTGATTTTATTAATTTTGCTAAAAAAAATGAAATTATTATTGGTCCGGGAAGAGGTTCATCAGGAGGTTCATTAGTAGCCTATGCCTTAAATATTACTGAAATTGATCCTTTAAAATACAATTTAGTTTTTGAACGTTTTTTAAACAAGGATAGAAAAACTATGCCTGATATTGATGTTGATGTTATGGATTCACGAAGAGATGAATTAATTGAATATATTTTCAATAAATATTTACCTACCAATGTTTGTCAAATTATTACCTTTCAACGAATAAAACATAAAATGGCACTTCGTGATGTGGGAAGAGTGCTTAAAATTCCTTTAAATATTATTGATAATATTACTAAAAGAATACCCCTTAATTTAGAAACTTCACTAATTGAATATGTATTATCAGATAAAGATTTAAAAGCCTATTATCAATCTTATCCTGAACTCTTTGAGATTTCCCATCAGCTCTATAATATTCCACGACAATTTTCCACCCATGCTGCTGGGATATTAATTGCCAATGAACAAATGAATAATATTATTCCAGTTCAAACAGGAATGAATAACTTTTTACTTTCCCAATGATCAATGGAATATCTAGAAATGTTTGGTTTAAATAAAATTGATATCCTAGGTTTAAAAAACCTAAGCATTATTTATGATACATTATCTTTAATTAAAGAAAGACACCATAAAAGGATTAATTTACAAAATATTAATTTAGAAGATGAAAAAATCTTTGCTGAAATCCAAAAGGCTAACACTAATGGAATTTTTCAATTAGAATCACCCGGAATGAAATCTACCTTAATAAAGATTCAACCACATAGTATTGATGATATTTCTTTAGTCTCTGCTTTATTTCGACCAGGACCACAAATGATGATTAATGATTATGCGAAAACGAGAAAAGATCCTTCTTTAATTAAATATAAAAATGAAGATTTTAAAAAAATCTTATCGGCTACTAATGGTTTTTGTATATATCAAGAACAAGTGATTGCTTTAATTCAAAGTGTTACGGGTTTTTCTATTGCCAAGGCTGATATTTTTAGAAGAGCAATTTCCAAAAAGAAAATTGACTTATTTGATAAAATGCACAACGAATTCATTGAAGCAGCTATCAATAATCACTATAGCCAACAAGAAGCTCAAGAAGTCTATGATTTAATTATTGAGTTTGCTAATTATGGATTTAATCGTTCACACTCCATTGCCTATGCTTTTATTGCCTACCAAATGATGTATTTAAAATGTTATTACCCTTTAGAATTTATTTGTAGTCTTTTAAAACATGATGCTGGGACTAATTTAAAAAATAATATTTATCTTTCAGAGGCCAAAAAAATAGGTATTAAGATTAGTAACATTGATATTACTCAAGCTGGTATCCAATTTAAAATTGTTAATAATAGTATTATGTTAGGATTACAATCCATTAAAGGTTTTGGGATTGAAATGGCAAAAAAAATTATTGATATTCGTCAAGCCACTCCTTTCCAAGACTTTGAACAAACAATTACTTGTTTAAATAAAAATAAAATCTCTTTGAAAAATATTGAAATTTTAATTAAAATTGGAGCTTTTGATAATTTTGGTAAGGACCGTAATTTTCTGTTAACTAATTTAAATGCCATCATTAAAAAATTTGAGGCTATTAATCCCCTAACTAATTTACCGGTTTTTGATACTGAATATGATGAACGTATTGTTCCTATGAGTGAAGAAGATAAGGCTAACTATGAAAACGAATATCTAGGCTACACTTTTTCTAATAATCAAATCTTGATCCTAGTAAACGAATATCAAGAAGCTTATGAATTAGATACTTTAAGCAATCCTACAAAACCAATGGAATTTAACTTATTAGCCCAAGTTAAGAATGTGAAAAAAACTTTTACTAAAACTGGTAAAGAAATGGCTTTCATTGTCGTTTATGATGGTAATCTTGAAGAATCAATTGCTTCTTTTAATCCTGAAATTTTTCACCACCTAGAAAATAATCATTTCTATATTTTTAAAGTAAGATGCAAAAATAATAAATTAGATATAACAAATGTAATTAAACATTTATAATGTTTAGTATGAATAAAAAAGCTTTAGCCATTGATGGTAACTCTTTATTTTATCGTATGTACTATGCTACTCAAAATCAAGTAGAGTATGCTTTACAAAACCACTGAACACCAAATAATGGTATTAAATTAATGTTATCTACTATTAATAAGATTGTGTCAAGTGATCAATATGATTATGTCTTTATTGCTTTTGATGCAGGTTCTAAAACCTTTCGTCACACCATGATTGAAGGTTATAAGGATGGAAGAACAAAAACACCTGATGAATTAATCAAACAAATGCATGACACTATGCTAATGTTATCAGCATTAGGATATTATGTGGTGAGTAAAGAAGGCATCGAAGCGGATGATCTAATTGGTTCTTTTAGCCACTTGATGTCACAAAATGAAATTGCTTGTCACATCTATACCTCAGATAAAGACCTTTTACAATTAGTTAATGAATACACTACTGTGAGACTATTGAAAACAGGTCTTTCAAAAATTGAAGAATATAACATTCAAAATTTTCAAGAAAAGTTCTTTAATTTAACTCCATCCCAAATCATTGAATACAAAACTATTATCGGTGATAAATCTGATAATATTCCTGGAATTAATGGAGTTGGTGAAAAAACTGGCATTAGCCTTATCAATAAATATGGTTCATTACAAAATATTTATGAACATCTAAATGAATTATCTCCAGCACTCCAAGAAAAGTTTATTAACCAAAAAAACTTAGCTGAAACCTATCGTCAAATTGTGACTATCTTAATTAATCAATATGATGGAATGCAAGTTGATGAATTTATCAAGAAAAATAAGGATTTTACTACAATAACTAGAATTGTTAAAGAATATAATCTATCAAAATTAACCTTTCTCCTTGAAGATAAATTATTTTAATTAACCCCATATATTAGATAGTGTATTAAAAAAATTTTTAGTACATATAAAATAGAATATTTTACCTTAAAACAAGAAAGTACCACCTTACATTTTTTGCATTTATTAAGTTATAATTAAGCTTATTATGAGATACAAAAAAGCTTCC
>JAHHTI010000040.1 GCA_020024735.1 Mycoplasmataceae bacterium
TATCTATATGATTATATCATATACATAACTAGTTTATAATCTATTCTCATTAAATCTTATTTAGAATAAATAAAATATGTCCCACTGCTATGGGACATATTAATTAAAAATCTTAAAAAATTAAACTATTTCTTACCTTTAATTTTGTAAGTTTCGTCAATCTTACCATCCATTTTGTAGATGATAACAGTAGCTTCAGAATTCTTAGCTAATACTTTAACTTTATCTTTAGCTTCTTCTTTGGTTTCACATACAGCAGTTACTTTAGCTGCATTTCCTCTTTTAATTTCTCAACCAATTTTAACATCACCATCATATCTAGCCGATACATAATAAATATTAGTAGGCTTAGATGTAGGCTTTGAATCTGCTTTTTTAGTTGTATCTTTTGCAGTAGTTTTCTTTTCCATAAATTTCCTTCTAATTAAAAATATACATATACATTATATATAATATAAACACTTTTTTGTTAATTTTTAGAGATTAACTGGATTTAAAATTATACAAAACATATGCTAGACTTTCAATTTTATTTTGCATATTTCATATATCATAAATCAAAACTTCACGTGAAGATTTCAAATTAATTAGTTCATTAATTAACTCAATTTTAATGGTATCAAAATTAGAATTGGAAGTCGGCATTTGTTCTAGTTGATCAAATCATTCCTTAATCCTAACATTAATATCCTCAACACGGATATTCCGATTTCTTAATTTATTACTTAATAAAACACAATCCTCAAAAATCTTGTAAAGAATATTGGTAATAAAAGAGAAACTATTTTTCATTTTCATCTAAGATGGCTTTCTGTAATTGCTTATTGAACTTTTCAATATTATCGTGATTATTTTTAATCACTTTTTCAATGGTACTAGAGTTTCTCTTAATAGCCAAGTCAATAACATTAATGTAAGTAGAAATTTTTAGTAAAGAATCAATTGTAGGTGATAAAGTTTCTAATTTATAGGTAATATCTTCCACCAAATAGTCAACTTTCTTAGTAGTAATAGCCATTTTTCTAAAGACAAACAAAAGATAAAGAACTAAGACAATTCCTAAACTTACTAAGATTCCTAATAATATTGCTAACCATAAAGCCATAATAAATTAATTATAATTTATTTACTATAAATCTTTCTTTTTTTATCTTTTTTTATCTTTGTTTTCATTTTCTTGTTAAAAATCTATTTATTTTCTTAATTTTTTATTAAGGTATAATAACCTAAAGGTTATCTATGAAGAAAAAGAAAATATTTTTTACTTTAAGCTCACTAAGTGTATTAATCCTTGGAACAAGTGGAACTGTTTCTAATATCGGATTAAGTTTAGCTGTGCAAAGCGATAAACCAACCACTAACTTAACTGATGTTAAACTTCTAAATGATTCTACTCAACCTAGAGAAGAAACTAAACCAGAAGTCAAAGAAGTTACTAATCGTATCTTTATCGGTAAAGACTCTGCCATTCCAATTGCAGGAAATGGTCCAGATAAACAAATCATTGCCAAAATTACTGATACTAATGGTAAGTTTATTAAAAACATTACCTCAGTTGATGGTCAAAACTATGTTGATATAAAATTGCCATTAGATGATTACTATGTAGAAATAACTAAAGGTTTAGAAAATCCTACCTACTTAAATCCAATGGCAAACTTGAAAGTTGTGTTGTCACCAGCTAGTGGAACTGAACCTTATGATGCGCCTGAAAAATATCCACGTGTTAATTTACTTTATGAACCAGTTATATTAAAAGATGACCATGTAGCGAATAGACAATTTAAACTAAATGATGTTGTACTTGATTATACTATCAAAGATGTTATTGGTCATGGTTTTACCTTTATGAGAAACTGAACTTCCAATAAGATGACTTTTTTAATTTTTGTGGATACAGCTGATTCATATACGATGGATATGTTAACTGATTTGCAAAACTTAATAACTGAAAATAAATGAGAAAATAAGGTGAATATTTTTTGTATCTCTGCTACTGATAGTATGGATAAGTTAATTAACCTTCAACAAACAACCTATAGTAAATTTAGATGAGTTTATGATGAAAATAGAAGTTTTCAAAAGCATTTCTTTTTCCCTAATCAAAGTGTACCAGCAATTGCTTTAGTCGACTTTCAAGGATGTGTTGATGCTCTTGAATATGGAACTAAGAATAATGTCTGATTTGAAACAATGATTAAAAAGTTTTCTTTGCCTAAATTTCTTGACTTTGACTTTGATGCTGATTATAAAGCAGATTTAGGAGATGGTAAAGATAATTTACCTTCCACTGGTTTACCTAAAAGTTTAGCTGATTTAATGAAGATTAAAGCTTCTGAAATTGCCAAGGTAGAAAAGTATAATTCCAATGATTATAATCTTATTGATGATCGTTATTTACCAGTTAAGCCAGAAGAATATATCCCTGAAGCTGTTAATATTACTTCATATATTTCGTTAGAAAGATCTGGTGTACCATATCAAGATTTGGCTAGAGAAGCCTTATCAAAGAATTTTTTTAATCGTAATTTAAAAAATGATGTGTGACTTTTAAATCCATTAGATGTATGAAATAAAACTGAACAAACCAAGCAGTTAGAACTAAGTGATGCTATTAATTTATATAGTGAATGACTAGGTCCTATTACTGTTGCTGACTACTCTATGGATAAATATGCACTAGCACATAATTTTCAACTAAAAGGTTTTAGCTTAAAACACTTTTTCTCATATGCTACTCCTGACCAAAGAATCAACGCGATTAAAGAACTAGTTGCGCGTTATGGCGCTATTGCTGTTACCTTTAATGATACTAAAGTAGACTACTTCACTAATGTTAATAGTCAAAATAACAAAGGGTTCTCATATTCTACAATTATATGTGGATGAGATGATACAGTTGACCAATCTAAATTTACTCCTGCTGCCACAAGAAAAGGTGCTTTTATTTGTAAAAATACTACTGAAGAATTAAAAACAAGAAAATTCTTTAATCTTTCATATGACTCTCCATTAGTAGATGCTATCACTTTTGAACTTATTCCAAATCGTTTTGCAGAATTTAATAACAACTATTATTACGACTCAGATCCATTGTCTGATGCTAATATTGACAATAATGTGGTTTCGGACCAAGCAGCAGCCGTTTTCCCTGTAAAAGTGGCTGACAATATATATAATGAACAATTAGAAGCCGTTAGTGTAGGTGTGCTTGGTGATGATGTTACAGTAGATGTTAGTATCTATCGGGGTATTAATAAAGTAGACTTTGTTGATCCTAAGAAAGATTTAGACCCAACAAATGGAGAATTTTTAATAAATGCGAAGGGTTATGCTAAATATAGTGGTAATGTGGTTGTTCTACTTCCATATCCAATTGATATCAAAAAACATGAAAATTTTAGTGTTGTTGTTAAAGTTTCGAACCCTCGTAATGATGCTAAAATTGTTTATGGTACTGACCGTTCTGTAGATAATATGACATATTACAATAAGAATGGTAACTGAGTCAATGCAATGTCATTAAAACCATATGCAGCTGCTAGAATAAAAGCATTAACTAATTCTTTTAAGAAAAACATTATTGAATTTTCTAATAATTTAGAAGATTCAACTATTATGTTAAATAAATATTCATGACGTTATAAAAGTAATGAATTCCGTCCTATCCCATCAGTTTATTTAAACACTAAACTACTCCTTAACAAAACAGGATATAACTTTAACAACAATCAATATATTCTAAAACCTCAAGATTCTTATACTAGTAATGATGCAGTTATCGGACAAGGACAAGTTAATGTAGAAGGGGTTTCTCCGATAACTGGAAAACAAACAGTTTATTATTGAATTTATGTAGGTATTGCACCTGATTTAGGTGATATTGGTTCATATGCTAATTTTACTAGTGATAATGTTCCTAAAACTATAAATATTAGAATTAACAATTCTGCAAAATATATTAAAGATATTATCTTACCTTATGGTTTTGAATGACAAAATGTTGATGAAAATGCACTAATTGATCATACTGAAATTGGTAAGGGAAGTTTAGTATATGCCGCTGATGATGCTAAATGTTTCCGTGCTAACCAATGACCTGGTAGTAATGTTGCTCTAACAAGATTAGAAACTGACTCAATTGTTCGTCCTAGCAAACCAACTGAGCCTGATACTAATCCAGATGTCCCTGTAGCTCCAGGCCCAGGTGACTCAGATACTGGAATTCCATATTTTCCTACTAGTGCTCCTAGAACTGACTATGTAGAAATCATTGCTTTAGTTGTCATTATCTTGGTAGTTATATCACTAATAGCTTTAATATGAGTTCTTATTCATATCAAAAGAAATAAACGTTATTAATTTGTAAAACTAAACATATCTTTAAAAACTTGATGTTTAGTAAAGAATTTCCCATATTGTTTGTGTTGATAAATTAAATAAGTAACCATAGTTGCACCTATTACATTTACTAAATTAAAAATATAAAGATACATAAAAGCATAATGGTTATAGGCAAATGCATTAGCACTATCTATCTTAAAGGGTTTCATAATTAAAGCAGCTACTGGATTGACTCAAATGTTTTCACTAAATCCAATGATAGAAATGAATCCGGCAACAATTCCCACAACTCCTCATAAAATTTTTACCTCATTTAATATTGATCAATAAATTGCTCGATTAGCACCAATTAATAACATTATCAAACACAATATTACAACTCCAATGATTCCTAATGACAATTCATAATTTTTGTTAATGCCAGTTAAAATAACCATTATCAAACTCATTGCTATTAATATTAAATTAGTTTGAAATAATGATTTAGTTGGTGATTTTGTATATTTTTGTGTTCATTTACTCACTATCAGTGCACCAATAATAGGAGTACCATAATTATATAAATAAGAAATAAATGAAGAAACGTGTGCACTAATTCCATAGTTGATACTAAATATCGTTCCAAATGCTGTAATGATGGCATAAGCATTCATAATAAAAAAGATTAAAAAAGAAATCATCCAAACATATTTATTTTTAATTGCATAAAGAAAATCTTGATGTACTTGTTTTCAAAATTTTTCTCGATAAAAAGATTTTATTTTTTGCAATTCTTCTTTATTGGTAATAACCATAATTTCAGTAGTATACAATGGTTTATACAAATAATGTCCATCAGGATTTTTTTTAATAAATCTTTCTCATCATGGACCTGGCATTAAGAAACAAGTAAGCAATCCAATTACCATATATAAAAATGCGTAAAAAATCAATACAGCAAATAAATTTCCACCCGCATGAGGATCAAATAATGTACTACTAATTGTAATACTAATAATCGCAAAAGAAATAAAGGCAACTAATACATTTGATAGTCCTCTTCAAATCTCAGTATTAGCATAAAGTTGGACATGTTTTTTTGTTTCATCCATTAAACCAACAACTTTAATAAAAGCACTTCAAAAAATTAAAGAATTGATAATCGCATATAAGATATAAATAATAATTAACTGAGAAAAAGTCATCACTCCTTGAAATCCAATTAATGAATACCAGACACTTAAAAGGGCAGCGCTAAACATACTACTTGAAAATAATAGTTTAGGACTTACTCGATCTGCTACTCACCCACCAGGAATATATAAAACTAATGATATGACTCCATAAATTGTTAACAAAAGTTGTAGATCAACTAGACTAATATTGGTAATAGCTTGAATTTGATTGATATACTGATTCATTAAAAATGGTGTTAAATAAAAAGTACCAGCTCCAAAAGAAACTAGAATTAGCAATACTCATTTTTTAATTTTAGATTCACAATATCAATTATTATTCATATCTTACTTTTTTTACTTGAATGATTAATGTGATTAATAAAAAATGCACCTTTTAATGGTGCATTCATAATTATTTAAATGGTGCCGAATGGCAGAATTGAACTGCCGGCTAGACATTACCATTGTCTTGTTTTACCACTAAACTAATTCGGCATGGTGGAGATGACGGGAGTTGAACCCGTTTCCACAAACAAACTTCAAAAAAGGTCTACAGTTTAGTACCATTTGATTATTCTATATTTACTAATAGTACGAACTTAATATAGATTTACCTTGCTTGCAGTTCGATATCCAATATGAAGGTACAACTATTGAATACCTATCTATTTAACTATGATTATTCTATAAATAGAGAAACTAGAATAAAAAAGCAAATTGACTAAGCGTGAGCGAAGTTAAGGTTGCTAGCCATTAGTTGGTTTGCTTCAAAAGCATCAACTTGGTTGTTTGATTCGTCTGCACTTATTGAACCTAGAGCTATAAGGGGCTTACCCCACTGCACTTTAATGTCACTCATTCATGTCGAAGCCGTGACATCCCCATAATGCTACTAACGTAGCATATATATTTTATATAAAAATTAGGAAATAAAAAAAGTATTTATGGTTGCCCATAAATACTTAGTTAAAAATTAGTTGTGTTTTGAATACTTTTTGTGGTGAAGATTAGTCTTCATTTTCTTCACAGGTTTTTCTAAGAACACAATTTCTTCTTCAGGTTTTCCAACTACCTTAGCAGGTTCACCTTTTGCAGTTGCAATAGCATCAACTAATATATTTAATACTAATCCAATTGATTTAATTGAAGAGTTATTAACAGGAACAATGAAATCAATTAATTCAGGGTCAGCATTAGTATTAGCTAGAGCAATAATAGGAATACCAAGTTTTCTAGCTTCCATAATAGCATTAATTTCATTAACAGGGTCTAGAATAATGAGAGCAGTTGGTAACTTTCTCATTGTTCTAATTCCACCGTAGAATTTAACTAATCTTTCTGTTTCTTTTTGAATTAGTAATTGTTCTTTCTTAGTGAAATTGTTGATAGAACCATCTTCAATATCTTTTAAGTTATCATTCATCTTCTTAATTGATTTATTAATAACTTTAAAGTTAGTTAATGTTCCACCTAATCATCTTTGGTTTACATAGTAAGATTCAGATCTTTTTGCTTCTTCAGCAATTAATTCTCTAATCATTCTTCCTCTAGTACCAACAATTAGTACTTTTTCTCCCATTGATGTAATGTCATACAAGAAATCATAAGCTCTCTTTAAGAATGACATTGTTTTTACTAAATCAATAATATGAAATTCTGATTTTTCTTTTTTAGAAACTTTATAGATATAAGGTTTCATTTTAGGGTTTCATTTTCAGCTTGTTAACCCAATGTGAGCACCAGCTTTAATCATTGTGTTTGGATTAACCAATCCTCCTTGAGCAGGAGAAATTTCTTTTTCAACTGAATTCGCATAGACATTATCATCATGTGATGGTGTTGGGGCTGCGTTTGCTGTAGTTGTTTCTACAGATTCAGTTTTCTTTGTTGTCTTCTTTTTTTCCATAATTGGAATACACCTTTCTTTAATAATTAACTTATATATTATATAAGATATTGATAAATTATGAGGAATATTTCATTGTGTATTATTATGCAACTCATAAATAATCCAGAAATTAGTTCAAGATGTTGTGAAGTTTAACTTTTATTATCTTTGTAAGTAATTCAGATACTACCTTTATTTAACTTCTATAAGTTTATCCTTAATTATTTATTCCTCTCTAGAAGACACACTAGTAGTTTCACTATCACTCAATTCAGTAGCAGTCGCTCTTCTTTTATTACCTAATCTATTTTCATAAACAGCAATAATGATAATAATGACAAATATGAAGCTTAACATAATGGCAATTAGCATTAATTTACCTTCCAAGCTATCAATACTACTAGTAGAATAAGCTGGTACACTCGTATTGGTTAAAGTTACATTTACCTTTTTTGTTTGATTAACAAACTTACTACCATCATATCAATTCACAACGGTAAATGAAACCACAAATTCATTAGGATTATCAGTCGCTGTAATTGCTCAGGAATGACTATTAATTTCTAAATTAGTACCATTCACTGAAGCTTGAATGACCATATTATTAATATTAAAGTTGTCTTTAATAAGATTTAAAGCGACATTAGGGTTCTTATTAATAGCATAAGCACTAACATGAGCATCATTTAAAACTTGTGAGAATTGGTCACTTAAATTCGGTACTAATTGGGTTGGAGCAAAAGAAGTAACTGGTTTAAAACCATTAAGATTAACATTATTAAAGATTTTTTGAGTAGATGTACCATTCATATAATATACTCCAGCCGCAATGGTAATGGTAATAGTCGCTGTACTATCACTCGTTTTAATAGGATTACTAAAAGATATTTTATCAGCAGTTAAACCATTGGTATCACTAATTAAATTTTGATTAGTAATGGCTTGGTAAATTACTTGCTTAGTACTTGAATCATTCGGGTTGGCCACAAATTCATTGACATTCAATGTAGTATCACTTGGAAGAGTAATACCTTTATCTAATTGATTAGATGAATTTAAAGTTTGTAAGTTGGTTAAAAAGATGTTACCCGAAACCAGTGAATAGTTTAATCCATTATCATCAGTACAGTTAGCTATGGAAACAGTGATGGTTGCTTTACCTAAGAATTGGTTAATATCACTCGTAGTAACATTAATGGTAACATCAGATGGTTTTAGGGGTTGGAAAGGTAAATTAACTTGATCAATAATTTTTTGTTTTAATGCATCACTTCCTTGAAGAGTACTTACTGAAGGCATAATATTTAAAGCACTACAGTCAATCGTAAAGGAACTACCTTCTTTTCATGAAGAGGCCGGTTTTTTAAATCCTTTCACAATTAATTGACCTAAGTCTAATTCTTTAGTTGTTCCATTTTCATAATAATATCCTGATTGTACTTTAACATTAACAATAATTGATGTGGCTGTTTTATCTTCAGGATTTAATACTATGTTGTCTATAATAAACATATCAGCACGAGGATTTTTAGCCTCTTTCACATAATTACCATCCAATAAAACTTCTTGAATCTTAGTAGTGATTTCAGTATTTTTATTATTTACATAATCCTTAGCTAAAATAGTATGAGCATCAATACTAATTCCTTCTTTTGGGAATGGGGTAATGGATGAGTTAGTGAATTGTAATCCTTTAACCTTAAAGCTTTGCTTATTAGCATCATTTAATGTTCCTTCTGCACTAGTACAATTCTTAATGGTTACATTAACAGTGGCACTACCGGTATATGCATCTAAATCAGTAATGGTATCAATAATAATATCACTATCACTAAAAGTACCATTAAAAGGATTATTAATTTGTGCAATAATAGCATTTTTTAATTCCACATTATGCATTAAGTTATCATTGCTCGCCACCCGGTCAGTAAAGGTAGAAGCATCAATAGTGTTATTAATCACAGTGGTAGCATCTACTTTAAATCCAGTTAATACAATATTACCAATTTCTCTTTCTAAAGCTTCGCCATCAACATAAAAATATCCTGGTTTAATACTAACACTCACTGTTACTTTGGTTTTATTGTTTGGATCAATGATTGGTTTTGATATTTCATACATATCAGGAGCAGGGTTTTTAACATTTTGGACAATAGCAGGTTTATAATTAAATAACGCATTTTGGATATCACTAAGGTGTGGGAATAATACTCCTGATGGAGTGGCAGCAAATTGTGCTGCTGTAGTATCCTTTAATTCAGGGATAGGTAATTCAGTTGGAAGAGTAGGAGAAATGGAAGAAGCTAATTTTACTAATCCCGTTAATTTCACATTTTCAATATGTGAACCTTCAATCACTTCTCCATTATTTCCATATCACTTATTAAAAGTTACTACCACATTGGCTTCACCAGCAAATTGTTGATCTAGAGTTAATGGATTAGTAGAAATATCAGTAATCTGCATATCATCGATTGTTGGACCATCATAAACCAATCCTTTTAAAATAGCATCTTTCACTTCTGGTGAAGCATTAATAACACTTTCTTTACATTCTACAGGAACTGTAATGTTAAGTGGTGATGTGACTTTTACTGTAGGAATATTAAATCCAGTTAGGGTAATCACTCCTACATCAGGTTTATTTTGACCCACTCCATCTTGTCAATATGTGCCATCTTTTAAACCCACTTGTACACTAACACTGTTTGATGCTCGCAAATAGGTATATTTAGATAATTCAATATTATCAATAGAAGTAGCAGTAGAATG
>JAHHTI010000041.1 GCA_020024735.1 Mycoplasmataceae bacterium
AAAGACCTTCAAAATAAAAATAAATTATCTTAATTAATAATTTTCTTTATAATAAGTACAACTATATCTAACTTGTAATATGTTCTTAATTTGGAAGGACGTTTCTACAAAGGGCCATAACCCTGAACTTATAAGTGAGATTATCCTCTATGACACACTTTGCTGTTGGATATAGTTTTATATTTGATAGTGAGGTTATATGCAAGTTGACACTAAAGTCAATTGATGAAGAAGATATTTTAAATTTGATGAACGTCAAGCCACATGAAAAAAAGAAATCATTGGTGGTTTATCAACTTTTTTAGCAATGATGTATATTTTATCCGTTAATCCTAGTATGCTTTCTAAAAGTGATGGGTTAAATGTGAATGATCCAATTAGTGCACTATTTTTAGGAACTGCCTTAAGTAGTATGATTGCTACCTTGTTAATGGGATTTTTTGCTAATATTCCTGTAGCTTTAGCACCAGGAATGGGGATTAATGCTTTCTTTACTTTTACAGTTGCCAATCAAGAAGGATTTAATCTTGGTTACTATGGAGCATTAATTTGTGTTTTTATTTCTGGATTGTTATATGCTATCGTTGCCATCACTCCATTACGGAGTTATTTCAATAAAGTCTTAACCCATAATATTAAAATAATGATGAGTGCTATTATTGGTTTCTTTTTATGTTATGTTGGAATTAATAATATTGGAATTACTAATAATACTCATCCCTTTACCCAATTTGGAATGAATTTTCTTCCTCAAAACAATCCTTATTATCCAATTGTCATTATCGGAACTGTTGCCTTAGTAATTGGGATTGTTTTAGTATGTTTTAAGGTTAAAAGTGCCATTATTATTACTTCAGTGGCTGCTTTAATAATGATTGCAATTGCTTATGCCTGTAATCATAACTTTACCATTAATGGCGCTAATGCCCATAATGCTTTCCAACTACAAACTTATAATTTTAGTGATTTTGGAATAATGTTTAAAAATATGTTTGCTCAAGAACATTGAGCTTATACCTTTAAACAGCCAGTGGCATATATTGCTATTTTTACTTTTTTATATATTGACTTCTTTGATACCTCTAGTACTTTAATTGCCTTTAACCAAAAATTACAATTACAAAGTAATGAACAACACTTATGAAAAGATAATTGAATGGCTAAAGCTAATTATGTAGATGGAGTGAGTACTGTGGGTGGCTCTTTATTACTATGTTCAAGTGTAACTGTCGTTTCTGAATCATTTAGCGGGATTAATTATGGAGCGAAAACTGGGATTGCGAGTATTGTTACGGGTTTACTATTTTTATTAGCTATTGCTATTTGACCAATTATGGGTCCGTTTATGCCAATTGGTGATCAAGGACAATTCCAACCAATTACAGGGCAAGCGGTTTTCATTACTGGATTAATGATGATTATGCATTTAAAACAATTCGAATGAAAAAAGATTATTGATATTATCATCTTAATTATTGCAGTAATTTTTGCTTTACATTTCTATTCTATTTCAATGGGAATTAGTTGAGCTATTGTTTTATATACCTTATCTTATGCAATTTATGCATGTTGTAGTAAAAACAAAAGAAAAACGATTGTTGAAGAACATCTCTCTATTGGAATGGGAGTGATTAGTGTCTTATCTTTAATCTTTATTATTTTTGATATTCTAAAAATTCTTGGTGTAGTCTAAGTCATAAGATTAATATTAAAATATTAATTAAACTTATTAATAGTATAATTACTACATTATGAAAACAAAAAAAATAGACTTATCTAAATTAAATTTACCAAATGCTAAATTAGCAAGAAAAAGACTTGAAGCTGCTAAGATTATCAAAAAAGCTTATGTATTTAATGAACGGATGAAAGATTTTGGAAAAAACAAAACTTTTCATATCCGTACTTATGGTTGTCAAAGTAATGTGCGTGATACTGAAACTTTAAAAGGTATTTGTTATGATATGGGATATCAATGAACTGATGATATTATGCATGCTGATTTAGTAATTTTAAATACCTGTGCAATTCGTGAAAATGCTGAAAATAAAGTTTTTGGAGAATTTGGTTTATTAAAATCTGCCAAGGACAAAAACCCTCATATGATTTTAGGAATGACCGGATGTATGGGACAATCTGAAGCGGTAGTGAATAAGATTCTAACCAAATATCAACATGTCGATTTTGTTATCGGGACACACAACATCCATGAGTTAGCAAATATTATTGAAAGAGTTCAATACGAAAAACAAATGGTGGTTGATGTATGATCACAAGAAGGGAATGTGATTGAAGATACTCCAGTAGCACGTGATAATAAAATTAAGGCTTGAGTGAATATTATGTATGGATGCGACAATTTTTGTACCTACTGTATTGTTCCATATACTAGAGGAAAAATTAGAAGTCGACAAATGCAAGACATTTTAAATGAAGTACAAGATTTAATTGATCAAGGTTATCAAGAAGTAACTTTACTAGGACAAAATGTTAATTCTTATGGAATTGATTTAGAAGAAAAAGTATGTTTTGCTGATTTATTAGAAGCTGTAGCAAAAACTTCTATTAAGCGAATTCGTTTTGCAACCTCTAACCCTTGAAATTGAGATAATCGCATAGTGGATATTGCCAAAAAATATGATAACGTTATGCCTTACTTTCATCTTCCAATTCAATCTGGAAATGAAAACATTTTATTTAAAATGAACCGGGGAATGAAAATCCAAGATTACATCGATAAAGTACAATATATTCGCAATAACCTTCCATCATGTGCTATTACCACTGATTTGATTGTGGGATTTCCTAATGAAACAGATGAAGAATTCCAAGACACTTTAAAACTTTATAATACTATTCAATATGATAATGCTTATACCTTTATCTATTCTAAGAGAGAAAACACCCCAGCCGCTGCAATGGAAGATAAAATTGATCGTAAGACTAAAAAAGAAAGATTAGCTCAACTAAATGAACTAGTGAAGAAGTATGCTTCTTTAAATAATCAAAAGTATGTTAATCAAATAGTAGAAGTTTTAGTAGAAGGACCTAGTAAATCAAACCCTCATAAATTATGCGGTTATTCTAAAGAATGAAAAGTAGTCAATTTTGAAGGAAATGCTCCCGTTGGTAGTTTTGCTAAAGTTAAAATTACTTCTGCTAGTAGATTCTCTTTGAATGGTAAACAAATTCAAGAATAAAGATTCCTTAATCAAAGACTAATTGTTAATAATTAGTCTTAGGTGGTTTAATTATTTTATTATTTGAAATAATTGTCCCTTGCAATTTTTTTATATCTGTAATTTGATTTACTAATTGCATATTTAAAGTAATCACAATGACTTTTTTTGCATTAATCATACTCATCTTTTTATAAGTGACTTTGTCAACCAAAAAATTTCCAGCAATATCATAAAGAGCACAAGTAGTAATTAAATAATCAAACGCTATTTTATTTTTTTTATAAGGGATTAATTGTTGGGTTTCATTTTCATAGAAATGAGTTTCATTTTTATCCACATAAACATAATTATTTGTCCCTTTGATATGGTTTAAGAGCGCTCCATATTTTAAATTAAAAGTACGGTCAAATAAAAACAATATTTTTTTATTACTAATAAAATAAAAATGTTCTAAAAATAATTTATAAACATCTTCTTCACACTGATAAAGAAATTGTTCATCGGTGATTTTATAAATTTCTTTAATATTTTGAATCATAATTTTATCATTAAGCATTATGATACCACCCTTTGAATAGATGTATGATTAGCAATTAAAGTCTTTAATCCATGAGGCTTATTGAAATTCACATCAATATTTTCTCCATGTACACCAACTACAATACCAAATCCAAAAGCTTTGTGAGAAACTTTATCACCAATTTTAAAATTGACTGCTTCATGATGATATTGCTTGCTAGCATCAAAACTTTTTTTCGAATCAAATCATTGTTCATCATTAGCGTGATGAACTTTCTTAAATTTCAAACCGGCTTTATCATAAAACATACTACTAATTTCATCAATAAAACGTGATTTTAAATGGGGGATATGATTAATATAGTTAAATCCTTTAAAAGAAGATAAGAATAATTTTTCCTTTGCTCTAGTGATTGCAACATATGCAACTCTTCTTTCTTCTTCAATTCCTTTAAGTCCTAATTCTCGTGATTTCTTAGAAGGGAAAACATCTTCGTTTAAACCAATAATAAAAACACATTTAAACTCTAATCCTTTGGCAATATGAATGGTCATTAAATGGACAGCATCTTCTTGCTTTTCTTCATCTGCACTTGAAAGTAGCGATACATCTTGTAAATAATCTTGAAAATTATTTTGAGGATTATTTTTTTGGTATTGAATAATAGAATTTTTTAATTCCTCAATGTTAACTAACCGGTCATTTTGTTCACTAGTTTCTAAATATTCTTGATATCCAGCAGTGATTAATATATTGTCAAAGGTTTTTAAAATGTCGACATCATAACAATCATCAATTAATTTTAAAAATCTTTTAATGGCATTTTTAGCAGGAGCATTTAAGTGAGTTTCTTCGACCTGAGCTAGAGCACTAAAGAAATCACATTGATGTTCATTAGCAAAACTATCAATAACATCAATGGTTTGTTGACTAATACCTCGACGAGGTAAATTAATAATTCTTTTGGTTGAAAGTTCATCATGAAAATAAATGGCTTTAAGATAAGCAATCATATCTTTAATTTCTTTTCGATTATAGAACTTTGTCCCACCATATAAAACATAATGGATATTATTAGCAAAGAAAGTTTCTTCAATAGTCCGTGAAAGATAATTACTGCGGTATAAAACTAAAATATCATTTAGATGATAACCTTGTTCTTGTAGTTCAGCAATCCGACTTGCCACTCACACCGCTTCATCTTCTTGACTTTCGGCTTCATAATAAATTGGTTTACTTCCTTGCATATGGGAAAATAAATCCTTATGAATACGGTTAAGATTATTTTTAATTAAATTATTAGAAGCGTCCAAAATAGCTTGGGTGGAACGGTAATTTTGATTTAAGATGATAGTGATAGCAGCAGGAAAATCGTGACAAAATCTTTTGACAATATTTTCATTAGCCCCTCTTCAAGAATAAATCATTTGGTCAGGATCTCCCACAGCAAATACATTTTGATGCTTATCTGCCAAAATGCGAATTAATTCATATTGAATATCATTAGTATCTTGAAATTCATCAATTAGGATATACTTAAACTTTTCTTGTCATTTAGTACGTACTTTCTCATTATTTAATACTTTTAAGGTTAAATGTAGCAAATCATTAAAATCTAAGTAATTGTGTTCTTTACAATATTCAAGATAATGTTTAATAATTCGTTCGTTATTCACCGCTTGTTTTAAGTTCTTAATCCCTAAACTCTTTCATTTTTTTTCATTTCTTAAATCTTCAAATGTTCATTGTTCTTCTTTAAATTTAGCAATATGATTAATACAAATCCGATAAAAACTACTACTAGATATTGTTGAATCATTATCGAAAAGATTATTTTTAGTAACGAATTCTTTAATAATTGCTGTTTGATCTTCTTCATCTAAAATAGCGAAATCCGCTTGCATATTAATGGCAGTAATATCTTCTCTTAAAATTCGTAGACAAATACCGTGAAAAGTTCCAATTCAACGAAATTGATCATCCACTAAGGTTTTTAATCTTTCCTTCATTTGATTAGCAGCTTTATTAGTAAAAGTAATACCTAAGATTTGACTAGGATAAAAGTGAAAATTATTCACAATATAAGCAATCCGATTTGTTAGTACACTAGTCTTTCCTGAACCCGCTCCTGCAATTACTAATGTTTGACCCAAAGGAGCTTCAATAGCTTGTAATTGTTGCTGATTAAATTTATTATCCATTATTTGCTTCTCCTAAAGCTTCTTCATCAATTAATCCTGGAAGATTTAAAGAAGTAGTAATTTTATTTATTTTTAAACTATCTTCACTCACATCAGTAATAGGTACTAAATAAACCACACAAGTATTGGAAAAGTAATCGTGTAAAGCTCTTTTCTTGTTATTAATAGCCATATGAATAGTAATAAAGGTAATAGGAATAATAGCAATAATAAATAGAAATTGAAAAATCGGAAAAATAGCAGATGAAGAACCTTGGGATACAAATTGATAGGTAATTAATAAATTAATGATACGATAAGGATCGTCTTGATAAGCAAAAAGGACACAAGCAAAACAAAACATAACCACATAAATTGGCATTCACAACATACATTCTTTTTTAATTAAATCTAAAAAAAACTTTTTACTATCAATAAGTTCATGAGTTTTTAACTTAAAAAGTTTTTTAAACAAAGTATAACCTTTTCAAAAATATGGAATAACAATAAAATAAAGAAAACATCAACCGTAGGATAAAAAAACACTTAATAGGAACATTCAACGAAATAAAACAGGATTTCTTGTTAAATTATTATCTTGAACATTTCACACCAATAAAGCACAAAAGATTCCAATACTTACTAAAGATACAATTAACATATCTAAAAATCTTACCCCAATTCTTCTTCAAGCAGAAGCTAAAGGGTATTTTTCTTTAACAGGTAATGGTTCTTGATTTTTTTTCATACTTAATATTATATTTAAAAAAATAATTAATTATGATTAATTAAACTACATATAACATCACATTCAATTTGATAGTTTTGCAAGTCTTCAAATCGTGTGCATTTAATTCCAATACGTGGAGTTTGTAAGATTTCTATTAAGTGATTTTGAATTGTTTTTAAATAGGGGGCTAATTTAATATGTTCACAAACAAGAGTAATATCTAAATTATGAATTTGATAGTGTTTTTCTTCCATTATTTGTAATATATGATGAATAATTCGAGAGGAATCCATATCTTTATGAGAAATATCTTGGTCATCAAATAATTCCCCAATAGTTATTGATAATCCCATTGCTCCTAATAATGCACTGGCAATAGCATGAAAAACAATATCTCCATCACTATGCGCAACAATAGCATAATCACTAGGAATGGTTATTCCTCCTAATTTTAAAGGACGAGAAGGATTGTTAATTAAATTATGGATATCTTTAGCAAAACCTACAAATGGATACATGCTCTTATTATAAATTAATAAAAAAGGATAAGCGGATTATATTTTTCGTTACATTTTTGGTAATATGGAATATACTTAACATATGGAAATAATTAATCATTGATTGAATAATTTACAATCCATTATCTATTTATTTATAAGAAGTTCATTCTTTATATTATTCTTATTCCTTTGTTTAAATGGATTATTGTTTTTTGTTGGTTATTTTTATCATAAACATAAAAAAAGAATTGAAAATAAATTTATTGCTTATTTACTAAGGGATTCAATCTTCTTAGTTTTGGCACAAGTTTTATTAAATTCTGTTAAATTAAACGAATTCTTAAAAAAACAATTAGCATGTGAAGCTAAACCAGAAAAAAATAGTATTGAAATCATTACTCCTTCTACCCATATCTTTGAATCACTAAAAAAGATTCACCACCATTTCTTTATTAAGAGAGGAAAAATTTTCTTTAAGTTTAAATAATAGATTTTTATTCTTTGATTTTAAATCAACTAAAACTATTTTATTAATTTGAAAGGAAAATTACTTTTATGAAAAAATATCAAAAATACCTACTTGGTATTGGTGGTTTCTTAGCCATTGGTACACTTGTGGGCGGTC
Source organism: Mycoplasmataceae bacterium (assembly GCA_020024735.1). GTDB lineage: Bacteria > Bacillota_I > Bacilli_A > Mycoplasmatales > Mycoplasmoidaceae > Mycoplasma_L. The sequence goes on from JAHHTI010000041.1 coordinate 7,738, forward strand.
CAATTGTCGCTAGTGTGGTAACACAAAATAATAGCAACTCTAATATTTATGTTCCTCCTAGTGATAATCATTCCTCTAGTAACGTGCAATTTACAGATAATATCCAAGAGTTTCAAAGAATTTTTAATGATAAAAAACCAACACTAACCGTCTTTAATGATCCTAAAAATCCTGATTCACCAATAAAACCTTGGAGTAAATTGCCAACTATTGCATCTGCTCCAGATTATCAATCAATTTATAATCAAATTAACATTAATCATATTACAACTGATGTTTTATCATTCCTTACTAAAGTTGTTAATAAACAAAATCAAGATCTAAAATTCAAGATTTTAAACTTTGGTGGTGATATTAACTTTAATGACTATATTGCTAACATCATCTCTCCAACTCCTTCTAATGACACCAAAAACTATCAAGATAAAGTTTTTCAATTCACTATTAATTTTGAAGTTTACAATCCTTTTAATGTAAATAAAATTTTTTATCTTAATGATGCTAGCGGTGCAAAAAACCAAATCTTTTTAAATCAACACCAAATCAGCCATCAAAGTATTATGGTTAATTCCTCTATAAATCCTGAATTTACCGCTATAGCCAATAGTGATGGTACTAGTAATTATTATATTAACTATTATTTAACCAATGTTAAATGAACCATTGATAATAAAACAACTTTTACCATTGATAAATTTTATTTAACTAATGTTTCTTATTCCTTAAACACTGTGATTGAAAACATTAGTGGTAAAAACAATTATCTTGACTATGAAGAAATGGCTAACAAAGCACTTTCTACATTAGTAATAGATGATATTAATAATGATGTAACTAATAGTTTTGACGAAATTTTTAATATTGTTAAACGATGTTTAAATCCTGCTCAAGACATATTACAATCAGCTGCTAATAACACCAAATTAGGCGATTTCTTAAAAACTCAAGGTCTTAATATTGGTAATCTAGTGGATGAAATCTTAAAAACTCAAAACATCAATATTCCTAATATTAATTTATTAATTCAAGGAATTTTAAAAGATAAAACACTTTTTGAAATCCTAAATGATAAAACATTGTTAGATAGTATTTTTAACTTTCTAAATGAAAAATTACCAAATAATGACATTGTGGAAACTATCAAAGGATTTTTAAGCGAAATTCCAAGTGATCAAACTGCTTTTAATGAAATGATTGATAGTTTAATTACTCAAGTAGGAGGATTAGTACCAGGTTTAGATTTATCATTCTTAGCAGATTTAAAAACCAAAGGTCTTTTAGCTTTCGTTACTTCTAATATTGATAAAATCGCTCCTATTATTAATGGTTTAGTTAATAATCCATTAATTAGTAATATCTTACTATTAATTAGTCCTCAAGCAATGGATACTGGAGTTCTTAGTTTATTAGTAAATGATATAGTTAAGAAAAAGAACCCAAATACTGGTACTTTTGTCCTAAAGGATATTTTAGTAACTTTTATTAAAAATCCTACTGTTATGACAATCTTAGATCAAGTATTGTTTGATAATCCTAATCTAACTGATGTTAAATTAGGAGAATTTATAGGAATGATCGCTAATCCTGTTGATAATAAGAATACTATTTTAAGATATGCAGATATTTTTACAGGTATTACTACTAGTCCAGATTTTGTGAGAGTTGATAAAAATAATAGCTATGATCAAAATACCCACCGTTTAAATTTAGACATAGCTTATCAATTTAAATTCCCTACTGACATTGTTTATGATTTAACTAAAATATGAAACATTCTTCCTAATAATCTTTCGATACCTGGTCTTGCTTTACCAATTCCAGTAAGTACTGTTATTGGTTTTTTACCAAAAACAATAAAGTTTTTTCAAAATGAAACCTTTACTCTTAATTTAAAAATGCAAAATGAATTATTAAACTATAGTATAGTTAATAATCCACAAACAAAAACAAATATGTTAAGTTGGCAAGCTTTAGCAAATTTTCAATATGAAACTTCTTTACCTAAAACAGTGAAAGATTTATGAGGTCAACCTAAAATTGGTTTAATTTCCGATGTTTTTAAACAAGTCTTTAGTAATTTACTATTCCATAAATTCAATGATTACCGTTACTACCTTCCTCGTGCTTCTAGTAAATTAAATCCTAT
>JAHHTI010000042.1 GCA_020024735.1 Mycoplasmataceae bacterium
AATATAAATATGGCTATTAAAAGAATACAAGAAAAATTATTAAATCTTTATCTAGAAAATGCTGGCGGTGTACTTATTTCAGGTCCTAAGTTTTGTGGAAAGACCTTCTTAGCTGAGCAAGTAACAAAATCACAATACTTCGTACCACCTGAACAAACTTCTGAAATTATGTCATTTGATTTGAAAACCGCATTAGAAAACGGAGAAAGTCCTAGATTAATTGATGAATGACAAAGATATCCAGTTATCTGAGATATGGTTAAATATATGATTGATAGAGCTCCAAATGGCAACAAAAAGGGATTATATGTTTTAACAGGCTCTACAAGACCAATGAAAAGAAATATACATTTAGATCCAGCTGCCGGAAGAATTTATCATATGCGATTGGGAACATTAAGTTTTTTAGAAATATTAAATTTGCCAGATGATAAATCTATTTCATTGACAGAACTTGCTAAAGATGAAAATACCTTTAAATTACTTGAAAATCCTTGTAGCATTGAAGAAACAAATCAATTAATGATTACTGGTGGATGACCTGAATTACATGCTAACAATTCAAAAAATAGCTCCTTATTAGTCAGTAACTATATAACTTCAGTTGTTAATGAAGATGCTAAAAGAATGAATATAAGATTAAGTATTAGCACAATGAAGAACATTTTAAAATCATTAGCAAGATTAGATTGTACACAATTAAACAAGTCTACTATTATTAATGATGTTGTTGATGCTAAACAAACATTAAATATCAAAACTTTAGATAAGTTTATTGATATGTTATATTGATTAGACATCTTGTTTGATGTTAGCCCTTGATATAACTTTAACTTGAGATCTAGATATAAAGTAAGAACTAAACCGAAAACTTATTTTTGTGATACCTCTTTAGTGTGTTATCTTTTAGGAATTACTTCTAATGCTCCACTAATGAAAGACTTTAATACTACAGGATTAATCTTTGAAAACCAAGTAATGAAAGATTTAGACATATATGCACAAGCTTTACATGGGGATTTATATTTCTACCGTGATGAAAAAGGCAATGAAATTGATGCAATTATTGAATTTAGAGATGGTTCATGATGAGCTATTGAAATTAAATTATCTGAACACCAAGCTATGGAAGCTGCTAAGAAATTAGGAGATTTATCTAAAATATTTAAAATTGATGAAAAGTTTAAAGAACCTTCATTAAAGCTGGTGATTACAAATTCTAATAAAACTGCCAAATTTGTTAATGGAGTTTATTTAATTCCTCACACTTTGATTAAGATTTAATAACTTTATATGTATGTGGAATATTTATTTTTAGTTAAAACACATATGAAAAATCTTTTAAATTAAAGAAAATTCTTCCGTTTTATTCTTTGTTTTCTTCTTTTATTTTTTATTTTAAATTTTTTTAATAGCAATCTATATTTATATAGCGAGCTTATTAAAAACAAAATTGCGCGTTTATTTTTCCAACTTACGATATTATTAAACTAGAATGAGTAAAACTATTAGATTATTTGAAGCTTTTGCTGGAATTGGTTCACAATTCAAAGCATTAAAGAACATTGCTATAGAAAAAGACTGAACTATTGAATCTGTAGGGATAATAGAGTGATTTATTCCAGCTATTATTGCATATCAAGCCATACACCATCCTCCTATAGATGGAGTAAAAGAAGGAGAGATATTTAATGCAAATGTAAATATTAGTAATGACTCCAAAAATCCACTAAGCAAAAAATTATTTGATACTATTACTACTAATTCTGCATATGGATTTTGATTAAATCAATCGAAAGATATAGCACATAATCTATTTGATATTTCACATGTTAAAGGTAAAGACATATCTAAAAATATAGATATTTTTACTTATTCCTTTCCTTGCCAAGATATTTCTAATCAAGGAAAACAAAGAGGTTTTAGCAAAGGTTCATCAACTAGAAGTGGTTTGTTATGAGAAGTTGAAAGAATTCTCACAGAAATCTACAATGAAGATAAAGCTAATTTACCAAAATACTTATTGCTTGAAAATGTTAAGAATATCATATCAATACAACATTTACCAACATTTAACAGATGGATTCGTAGATTGGATCAATTAGGGTATGAAACGCAATGATATTTAATCAATGCAACTAATTATGGATCTTGCCAAAATCGTGAAAGAGTTTTTGCTATTTCTGTTTTAAAAGAACATAAGAAAAAAGTAAATTTCGTTTTTCCTAAATTTGATTACATTGAAATGCATAAAAAACCAATTAAAGATATTTTAGAAAAAGATATCAATGATTGAGATGAAAAATTGAATAATTATGAACTTTCTGAACCATCAAAAATAACCAAGAATAATATTAAAAAATTTGAACTTCTTAATTACTCTAATTTTCAAAGTGAAAAGTTTGTTTATGACATCAATTATTCAGGTCCAACCTTAACTGCTTCTGGAGCAATGAGTAGAATAAAATTACTTTGTGGTAAAGGAAAAATAAGATCTATGATTCCGTTAGAGTGCTTTAAATATATGGGATTTGATGAGGAAGATTGAAGAAGAGTAAATGATACTAATTTAGTAAAAAATATTAAACAAATTTATCTATGTGGAAACTCAATAAGTGTAGAAGTGCTAGAAGCTATTTTTAGAGAATTTAAATTTTAGATATTTAGCAAAATTCATTTAGTTTTTAATTTAGAATAAGTAAAAATTTATTTTTGACTATATAGTTTTTGTAAAAGGATTCCTGTAGCCACAGAAACATTCAATGATTGAATCTTATCATTCATTGCAATTTTGACTTTAAAATCAGCATTCTTAGCAACTAAAGAACTAACACCACGATCTTCATTTCCAACAATAATGGCACATTTAGTATCAAAATCTATATCATTCATATCAGCAGAAGTTTCATCTAAACAAGATGCATAAACCCAAAATCCTAAATCTTTAAGTTTTTTAATAGCATTTGAAATATTTGGTACTTTAGCTAATCTTAAAGAATGGATAGCTCCCATACTAGTTTTAATTACTAAATCATTAATTGGAGCTTGATGAGTATCTTTATAAATTACTAGATCAACATCAAAAGCCAAAGCATTTCTTAAAATTGCTCCAAAGTTTCTAGCATCTTCAATTTCATCAAGAATTAAAACAGTTTGAATCTCTTTTTCTTGAAACTCAGCCACTGCTGAACGTACATCATATTCTTTAATGTTAACTTCAAATTCTGCTACAAAAAATTGGTGATTAATATTTTTATACTTATTAAAGAAATCTTTAGGACGAGGAAAAATTTTGTCACGTGGAAATTCAGGAGGCACTGCATAAATATTAGCACAATATAGAGTAATTAATTTGTAACCATTATTGTAAGCATCTTGAATACTTTTTAGTCCATAAAAATTGACAATCATTATAACAAACCTCGATCAATCAATGTTTGTCTAATGGCATCAGATTTTTCAAAGTTCTTACGATTTAATTCTTCAGTATAAGACTTAATTAAATTTAAGTTTTCCATAGTATGAATATTATCAAAAACAATACCTAAAATTTCTAATGAATTAATCATTTTGTTCAATATGGTATTAGCATTATGGAAATTTTTATTTCTAATTTCAACATTCAAATCTTTCCCTAAACTTTGCAATACAGTAATACTATTCACTATATTTAAATTGTTATCTAAATGTTGCAAAAATTCTTCATCATAAATAGTTTTTTCACATACATATTTTTCATTAATCATCAATTGTGTTTTAGCTACATTAATTGTACGGTTAATTTTCTTTACTTCATTGCTTGCTGCAACTATGTTTTCTTCACTAAAGTTCAATGGATTAGAATAATTAGTACCATAAAAAAATCAACGAATACTTTGATAGTCATACTTTTGCAATAAATCTTTCATTAAAACAAAATTATTTAGTGATTTAGACATCTTTTCATTATTAATGTTAACATGACCAACATGCATTCAAATTTTTGCCAAAGGACAATTATGTAAAGCTTCATTTTGAGCATTTTCATTTTCGTGGTGAGGAAATTTTAAATCAACTCCTCCACCGTGAATTGTTAAATTAGTACCAAAATATTTTTCACTTAAATAAGAACATTCTGAGTGTCATCCAGGTCTTCCTTTAGCTCAAGGTGTATCTCATTGAATCCCCACATTAGTTTTTTTTCAAAGAACAAAGTCTCCAGGATTCTTCTTATTATCATCAACATTAACTCTTTCACCGTTTTCTAATTCATCTATATTACGATGACTTAAGCAACCATAATCTTTGATAGAACTAATATCAAAATAAACATTACCATCAATTGAATAAGCATGATTAGATTTAATTAAACGATCAATATACTCAATAATTCCTTCAATATTATCAGTAACCTTAGGAGTAATCATCGGTAAAGTATTTAATTGTGCTCTAATTTCAGCATAGGCATCAATATATTTTTCAGAAATTTCCTTTTCAGAAGTTTTTTCTTCTAAAGCTTTTTTAATGATTTTGTCATCAATATCAGTTAGGTTGTGAACATAATTAACATTTTTATTAATAGCCTTTAAATATCGGTGTAAAACATCAAAAACAATTAATGGACGAGCATTACCAATATGAATATCATTATAAACAGTCGGTCCACAATTGTAGATATTAATATCTAAATCATTAAATTCTTTTAACGTGTTAGAGTAAGTGTCATAAATTTTCATATTTCTAATTATAAATAATAATAGTGAAAATTGGATAAATAAAGTATAATAATATATTAAATTTATGGAGGTATATATGAATTTAAACAACAAAGTGGCAATTGTAACTGCTTCTACTAAGGGTATTGGTTTAGAAGCATCACTTACATTAGCTAAATATGGAGCAAAGGTTTATTTGGCAGCAAGAAACCAAGAATTAGCTGAAAAAATCATTGCAGAACATCAAAATCTTGATTTACATTTTGTGAAGTTTGATGCAACTAATGATACTACTTTAACCTCAATGGTAGGAGAAGTATTTAAAAAGGAAAAACACATTGATATTTTAGTAAATAATTATGGTGGTAGTGATGTAACTAAGGATAAAACTATTTTTGATACTACATCTGATGACTATTTCAAAACACTAGAATTAAACATAAAATCTGTTTTTGTTACATCTCAAGCTGTAGCTAATCATATGAAAGAAACAGGTGGTGGAAGTATTATCAATGTTTCTACTGTAGGATCAATTGTACCTGATATTGCTAGAATTGCTTATGCTACATCAAAAGCAGCTATTAATTCACTTACACAAAATATCGCTGTACACGGAGGTAAGTACGGTATTAGATGTAATGCAGTATTACCGGGATTAACTAACACAGATGCTGTAAAAAATAACTTACCTCAACAATTCGTTGATATGTTTGTAAGTGCTACTCCACTAGGTAGACCAGGTGAACCTTCTGATATCGCTAACGCTATTCTCTTCTTTGCAAGTGATGAAAGTTCTTATGTTACTGGACAAATCTTAGCAGTTTCTGGAGGATTTGGTCAAGTAACTCCAATGTATAGTTTCTTTGGTAACAAGAAATAGAAGAAACCTACAATAAATATGTGTAAAAAGGAGCATCATTGCTCCTTTTTTTTATAATAATTTATTTTGGTTGTAGTAAAGAGAAAATGTTTTTATTGAACACCAATAATATATTGATAAATAGTTTGATTTCCTTCTTTAAAATCACAAACAATTTCATATTTTTCTAATAAATATTCTTCTAATTTAGATAAGATTTCTTCATTTGCATTCTTACCCTTAAAAATAATAGCAATATCAGGTTTGTCAGACTTTTCAATTAACTTATCCATTAAAAAAGAAATTGCTTTAAATTCATCTGTATTGGCAGCAATTATCTTTTTTTCAGTAATACCAATAAAATCTCCCTTTTTAACAGATATATTAGATAATTTAACATCTTTAATAGAATTAGATACTAAACCTGAAGTAGTTTCTTTTAAAGCTTTATTCATAATTTTTTCATTAGCATCTAAAGTTGCTTTTTGATCAAATTCTAAAGAAACTATTAAAGATTCCACAATGTTAGAACAAGGAATAATTCTTACATCAATTTTATCTTTTAAAGTAGAAGCTGCTTGTTTAGCAGCTAATATTGCATTGGTATCATCTAAAACTAAAATTACTTTAGAAGATTTAGTTCTTGTAATAGATTCAATTAAATCTTTAATTGAAGGATTAGCTTCAGAAGTTAATAATAAATGATTAAAATTGTATTCTTCTTTTAATACTTTTATCATTTCCTTAGTAGGAACAGTATGAACTAATTCAATCTTGTTTGATAATTTTCTCGAAGCACTTTCTTTAATAAACTTATTGTCATCAAAGATTTCAACCCCTTCTTTTGACAATCTTTCATAAAATTGTTCAGTCATATTTTCAATTTTAATCTTAATGAATTCACCGTATTTTTGCCCAAGTTCTAAAAGTTTTTGTGGGTTCTTAGTATGAATGTGAGTTTTAACAATATCTTCATCAGAAACTAAAACTAATGAATCACCAATTTTTTCTAAATCTTTTCTAAACTTATTAATATCAAATGGTTTTTTAGCATCATCATTAGGTTCAATCTTTACTCCTAACTTTAAAATAATTTCACTACAATAACCAAATCCTTCTTCTACATCGTAATGATCTAATAAGGTTTTAGATATATTTTTATTTTTTGCAGTAGCGTCTTTCTTTTTAGGTGCTGCTTTTCTAGCTGCTCCAAATGGTAGTCTTTCATTACAAATAGCTAATTTCATTCCTTCAATAAATTTAACTAAACCAAAACCACCAGAATCTACTACACCAACTTCTTTTAATTTAGGTAGTAAATCAGTAGTAGTTTTTAATGCATCTTGTGCAATTTTTAGAACTGCTGAAAAAAGTTTACATAAATCTACATCTTCACATTCCATAATTTTTTCTGAGACAACTCTAATAACAGTTAAAATAGTTCCTTCAACTGGATTAGCCACAGAACTATAAGCAGTTTTCTTAGCATTTGTAAATGCTAACTTAATATCTTTTGCATTTAAATATAATTGTCCTTCTTTAAATGGAGAAACAAATCCTTTAATAATTTGAGACAAAATAACACCAGAATTACCTCTAGCATTCATTAATAAAGCTCTAGAAAATGACTTTGATAATTCAAAAATACTATTAAAATTTTCTACACTTTGAATTTCTTGTAGAGCATTAGTGGTGGTAATTTTCATATTAGTTCCAGTATCACCATCAGGTACAGGAAACACGTTTAATTCATTGATAGTTTCGTAATTGTGAGCTATCATTAGCGTACCAAATTCAAACATTTTTTTAAGCATATTTTTATCAATTTTGCTAACAACAGTTTTTTTCATAACTTAGAAATTATACAATAATATATTAAGGTTATATACAACTTTTTCCTAAAAAATAACATTTTTTTAATCCCAAATTGTAAAAACAACAATTTGGGTGTCGTTTCACTAGTCACTTTTTGGATATTTTTTCTAGTTTTATTTTCCTTTTTTTAACTCTAATTTTCCCTTTTGAAACTGAATTTTTTACTTGTGGATTATCCAAATATTAAATTTTTTAATATAAAATTAAAATGATATGAAGAAATGAAAAATTGCTACTGTTATTGCTGGTACATTAATTCTTATTGGAGGTGTTGCAATAGGTATAACTTATTTAGCTCTTCATCATCAAGAACAAGTTACTACTCCTTCTCAACCATCAACACCAAGTAATCCTTCACCATCTTTACCAGAAACTCCTTCTAAACCTGAAAAACCTGTTAATCCGAACCCACAACCACCACATCCAAATCCAACTCCGAACCCTACACCTCTTCCTAGTTTAGAGAATGTATCTATTAATTTTGAAGGTCCACAACTATTTCAAGAAGATGACACAATCAAAATAGTAGCATCAATTACTCCTAATAATTTAAAGAATATTACTTATCTATGGGAATTTGACGACGGAACTGCTGTACCTAATGCTACTAATAGTCCAAATTTATCTATCATTGCTAAATTAGCAGATAAAAATAAGAAAATAAGAGTAAAAGTTACTTATCAAAACCACACAATCACCAGTAATTCTTTAACATTATCTATTGTTACTAAACCGTTGCCACCAACAGAACCATTACCTACTTATACTTTAAAAGTTGATAATTTAAAATCTCACTACGAAGTTTTTAATCAACAACAACTAGCTGTTCATTTATCTCCTGAATTACCTGATGCTTACTATGAATGAGAATGTAATGATAAAAATATTACTTTAACAAACACTAATACATCTCAAGTTAGTTTTGCAGCTACTCGTCCTAAAGCATATGTCTTCAAGATAAACGCTTATAAAAATAAACAAAAAACTGAACTATTAGATTCTCAAACAATCGGTGTTAATATTGACCATATGTATGGATTTTTAAGTGGTTTTAATACTGATTTCAATTACATTCAAACCAATGATCCTATTGATTTTAATACAATAATTCCACAAATTACTTCTGCTTTACCACAAAAAATTCAAGCACTAGAACTACAAAATTTATTAAATGAATGAGCACAAAGATATATGCAAACTTTTAATGTTTCTAGAGGTAATACAACTACTACTAAAATTGTCAAAAATACTTTGTCAGTCAATAAAAATCTCCAAGTTAATGGGGAAATTGAAATGCAATTTACTTGAAAAAAAGATATGAGTGCCTTGCTAGTTCCAGAGAAAAGAGTTGTAGGTGATAGTGAAAGTTATACTTACATTTTTAACAACACTCCTCTAACTCCTTACATTGATAAATCTTTACATAATCATTTAGCTTTTTGTTTACCTAATGTCACATTAGAAAAAAAGGTATCATCAAGCGCTAAAGATGTACCTTCTTATCACTTACGTTTTATGAACCAAAGAATTAGATTAAATAACTTAAATCATTTATCTATTACTTTTAATAATTCTCTTTTCAATCAAAATCCAATGCAGTTTTTAGAAACCTCTTATACCTATCAAATGGCTAATAATAATGAAAAGCAATTTATTTTAGAAGTACTACAAAAATTAATCCAAAAAGATGTAGAAGTTCTTATTGCTGGTGAAAATCCTTTGCCTCACTTCTCTAGTATTACTGCTCCTATTTTTAAGATTAATTTATCAAAAAACTACACTATATCAAAACCTATCTTAAATAACTTACCTAATGATTGAAAGAGTAGTTTTTACTTTTTAAAAGGTTCAACTGATAGCTTTGTATTAAACAATAATATTCTTTATATTAAAACTACTGGTGCTATTAATCATTCTATTCCTGCGAACTCATCTGTAATAGATGTAACTACTAATAAACCTTATACCGAACTTTATTCATCATTTATTAATATTAATGATTGATATACAGGATTAGATGTTATTAAAGATACACTTATTGCTAATAATCAAGCTAGCATTAAGCAAAATTGATTAAATTATTTAAGTACTCTTGATGATCGTCGAAAAGCTCAAGCTATCTATGCTTTCTCTTTACCTTTTGTTAGTTATGGAATGCAAAAAGCTGAGGCTAGTGAAACCTTAGGATATGTTAGTAAAAAAGTATTATGTGAAGGATATGCTAACATTTTTAGATATATAGGTTCTATTTTAAATATCTCTTCTTTATTAGTAACTGGATTAGTAGACAATAATGCTCAACCTGGACAAACTGAAAAAGGGCGACATGCTTGAAATTTAATCCAAATTAATAGTAATTGATTATGGTGTGATCCAACTTGAGATGATTCTATTCTTCCTAATTCTCCTGATTACTCAGA
>JAHHTI010000043.1 GCA_020024735.1 Mycoplasmataceae bacterium
GAGATTTTGCACTCATCATTGTATCTAATGATAAAGAGTGGCGAGACATTGGATCGTTATAAATAGGCGGTGGAGTACTTTCAATTATTCAATGCACAGTAATCATATCACTAGTTTCTCCATTATTAAATACTGTAAATTGAATAGTTCCTATTGATGAATTGTCAAAAAGCTTAACTGTTAATTGATGTTTTTCATTATTTAAACCAGGGATATCAATTAAACCTAATAGAGTAGTAGTGGTAATACTATTGAAATCATCTTGACTAATATTTGGTACAAAAGCGACAATTTGCGGAATTACTTGATTAACTTTTTGAATTAGTGTTAATTCAGGTGGTGGTGTACTTTCAATTATTCAACGTACATTAATCATATTACTAGTTTCTCCATTATTAGAAACAGTAAATTGAATAGTTCCTTTTGATGAATTATCAAAATGCTTAACTGTTAATTGATCTTTTTCATTATTTAAACCAGGGATATTAATTAGGTCTAATAAAGTAGTGGTACTAATACTATTGAAATCAGATTCACTAATATTTCGTGTAAAAGGAGTAATTTGTGGAATTACTTGATTAACTTTTTGAATTAGTGTTAATTCAGGTGGTGGAGTACTTTCAATTGTTCAATGTACAGTGATCATATTACTAGTTTCTCCATTATTAGATACTGTAAATTTAATAGTTCCTATTGATGAATTATTAAAGTGTTCTACTGTTAATTGTTGCTTTTGTGCTTCGTTAATACCAGGGATATTAATCTTTTCTAAAATATTATGAGATGTAATAAGATTAAATTCTTGTTGAGTCAAGTAAGGTTGAATCGGTTTAATATTTGGAATTTGCTTATTTACAATAGTAATTAAAGATTCACCTACAGGATTATTAGGTTTATTATCAATATGTTGTTTTTGATGAGAACCATAATAGATAGCAAGTCCAATACCTGAACCACCTAATAATAAAATTATTAATGATATTGATATGACTAAGTTTTTTCTCTTCATATTTTTAGTATATAGTAATTTTTAGTAAAAACACGTTAATGTAATTATAAGTATTTTTTTAAAAGTTGAACTTGTTCAGCAATTGGGGTATTATTTCTAAAATAACCTAGATTAATTAAATTGTTATCAGGATTTTTCTTATAAAGTTCTTTAGCAATAACTCAATTGCTAAGAATATGGTCTTCAAAAGCTTTAATTAACTTGTGTTGTTGAATATAAGAAATATTTAACAAAATCTGATTATCGAATTTTTGAAATGCAAAAGCATAATTATAGTCCTGAGTAGTAATAAACCGGTTTATTACTCAATTGAATTTATAAATCAAAGAATTCATATAGTCCTCTTGAATAGTAAAAGTTTCTACATCAAAAGGAGTTGTTTGTTTGGAAAAAGAAGCAAAGTAAGGTTGTTGATGTAGTTTACGATAAAAGACATTTTCATATTCATTACTAATACTTTTTTTCATTACCTGATTTACTGCTGGAATGGTTTTCATCAATTTAAAAGCTACTTGCCTGTTTTCATCAATTTCTGCGAATTGAAGACCTTTACATTTAAAAGCACCCTTATATATAAAAGTTTCATTCTTCTTTCTTTCAAAAAAATGAATTCTTTGATGACTATTACAAGTTTGCATTATCAACTTGTTTAAAGCATAATCAAAATATAAATTATCTGTATAAGTGAATAAAGGTAAAATAAACATTCCTTGCTCATTTAATTCTCATTGATCAACTATACAATAAATTTCATTATCACAAGTAACAGTAATATGGTCTCCTAAAAAAATATCATACCCGTTAGTAAGTAATGCTAATTCATATCAACTAACTGTACTTATATCATCTAAAAGTTGCTCAATCGAAAATTGATACTGATATAAATAAGAACCATATAAATCGATGAAATCCCTTAATAGTAAAGGATTTTCTACTCACATTAGATAATTAAAAAAACTGTTAAAACAAGTAAAATGATTAACTGCATTATATAGATTGTCATACACATTATGATCGTTAATTTTATGTTTATTTAATAAGTAAACTAAATTACTTTTTAATTGATTTAAAGAATCTCAATATTTAGTAATAATAAAGTTGTTTATCTCAGTTCATTGATAATCTTGTTCTTGCTCAACATCTACAAGCATTGTAGCAATAATTTGTTTGTCTTTAAAGAAATAATTAGTGTGTTTAATACTTTGACATAAACCATAAAATTCATTATCAACAAAAACATAAAAATTATTATTTAATATTAAAGGAGTAGTTATAAATATTATATTTTTATAGATATCAACTTCATTATTCCTTAATGTTAGAACTTGTACACCATGACTAATTGCTTCAATTTCAACATCACTATAAATCTGATTCTTAACTAAGTTTTTTACATCATATCCTTCAATGTGGTAAATTTCTACTAAATAAGATAAGTAAGAATTAACACTGGCACACATTTTATGTCCTAAAGAATCACTGTTAGTTTGAGATAATTGAAATAAGTAATATATAAAATTTTCAAATGAATAAAAATTAACATATGAAAATAATAATAATTTAATGTCTTTAGATTCAAATTTCTTTAATAATAGTTTTTTAAATAAATGATCGATAATTTTATTCTTGTTCATTTTTACTTAAATATTCTTTACAATAATTTACCAAAGCGTCAAAATCTTCTTCTGTAACATAAGATTTAGAAAAATAAACTTTTTTATGTAAATCTTTTAAAAAAGTATTTGTATTAAAAAATTGCATTTGATTAATGAATAATAAAAGATAAAAATCTCTAAAAGCAAATTTAATAATATAGGAAATATCTTTCTTTATTTCTGGTTTATCTTCATAAGCAGTAGTCATTAATTCGTAACCATCAATTAACATTTTAGATAAAGTACCAAAGTCTTTTGTATTATCGAATTTATAAAATTCTGAATATAGATTTCTGAAGTATTCTTCTTTTTTGATAGCGTTTAATTTATCTTGAGTCGGCAATTCCCCAATGGTTTTAAAAATATCATCTACTTTGCTTTTTTTATTATTCATATTATTCTCCTACTATTTTATTGTAAGTAATAAAATGTTTTTTCACTAATTTATCTAATAATTTAGGATTGTTTTTATAAATCATCGATGCAAGATGAAAAACTTTCTCATTATTTCCTAATAAAACCTTCTGATTAATTGCAGTGATTTCTTGATTTAATAATTCAATTTGTTTTAAGAAATAAATTCGTGCAATAATGGAAGCACAAGCAACAGCAATATATTGAGATTCAGCATGTGTTTCAAAGTGATCAATAGTCACACAATGAGATGGATTAACAGTTCTTAAATATTGTTGATAATTATGTTCACTACAATATTCATCCATAATAACTTTATATTTAATATCAGGATTAAGATTACTTGTTAGTTCACATAAAGCTGCATTATGTAGAGCAGTTTTTAAAATATGCGCATTTTTATATTTATCATATTGTGAATTATATTGTGAAGGATTATAGTATTTAGCTGCATATCTTACTTTTTTAATAATTAAAGGAAAAATTTCTTGCATTTTACTATCTGTTAATTTTTTAGAATCCTTTACTCCTATTTTTTTTAAATAAGCAACATCATGATAATCAACAAAACAAGCAACCGTTACTAAACCACCAAAGAAATCTCCCACACCAACTTCATCACAACCAATTGTATTGATATTAGTGCAATCAAAATATGATAATGAAGCTTTTTGTTTTTTTTGTTCATTACAACTACTAATTTGCTTATCAGTAATTAAATTTTGGTTAAGTAATTCTTGATAAATAGCATGGGCATTGCTGCCTTGTAATAGTACTTTATTAGTTGAATAAATACTAATGGTGACATTAGATATTTTATATATATCATATGAGTTATTTATATTATCCTTTTTATATTCTGATAAATATTTTTTTAATCTCTGTATTTCATCGTGCTCAGCAGTAAAAGAAATTGAAATATTCATAATTTATATAATATATAATATCATTTATGGAAATAAAATCTACAAGACAAATTTTAGAAGAACAAAAAAATACTTTTACCTATAAACTAATCTTTAACCGATGGGCAAAAATTTTTTATTGAGGAATACCATCATTCTTCTTACTTTTATTCACTATATTGGGAGCTGTTTTAATTTCTCAGACTGCCAAAGCATTACTAATTACAGGAATTGTTTTCATTGTTTTAAGTATTGTAATGATAATTGTTTTCTTTATTCTTAACTATTACTATAAGAAAAACAAATATAAAGTAGAAGCACTTTTTACCCTAGATTTATTAATTAACCAAAGCTTGATTGAACAAGGAGCAATAGTTGAACCTTTTGAAGAAACCGAAATTTATGACCGCTTTTATATTTCATATTACCACCATAGTTTATCGACATTTAAAGAAACTAAATATCAATCTAAAACTTATGCTACTACCATTGATCAAAAATCATTATTAATAAGAATGAGTATTATTGATGACTACAATGAAGACAAAATTATTCTTTCTAATCATCAAAAACATACTCAAATTTACTTTCAATTTCCTAATACCATTAATACAAAAATAGTTGTTACAGAAAAAGAAATTCGTGAACATATGGTTAATAATATGCAAATGGAAAAATATAACGATAACTTATTTATTTATTACTCACCAAAAACTACAGATGAAGAAAAAAGAACACTCGAAAAAATATTAGAAATCCTATCTCCTTTAAATCTTCACTATGAATTATTTATTAATGACCACTTACTAAATCTTTTTATTTTAGAAGACAATTATTTCTTAGACTTAAATTTCAAAGACAAACAAGTGGATTGAGACGTTATTACTAAAGATCAAAACAAACTTGCTAATATTATTAAAGCCATAAAAGCATTTTAATTAGTTTCAATATAAAAACCAAAGAAATCAGGACCTAAATATATTAATACAATTCCCGGTAAACTAGTAACTTCATAAGGATAATCTTCAGGAAGATTTAATTGTTGTAATGTATATTTAATTCATTTTTTGCTTTCTTCTTTACTATATAAACCATCATAGAAAGTCAAACGTTTAATACCATTCTTCTTAAAATTCAAATCCTCTTGTATATAATCAATTGTCTTATTTAGGGCATCTGATAATCTAATTGCTTTATCTTGATAAGACAAAACTCCTTTATTTCATTTAATTAAAAGATGAAGGTTTAAAGCTTTTGCAATAACAGATTTAATTCCTGTTATTCTGCCTCCTTTAATTAAAGTTTTTAAATTATTAATAACTACTCCACCACATCTTTTCTTAGTAAAAGTTTTAACATTAGCTAATACTTGATCTAATGTTTTTCCTTCATCTTCTCATTGTTGAATAGCTTCAATCATTAAATTAATATCAATTCCTAAAGCATTTGTATCTACAACTACTAAACGGTCTTTATCAATTACTTCATCTAATTTAGTTTTAATTTGGCAATAAGAATTATATAAACCAGAAAGTGTCTTAGAAATAACTAAGCAATAAACTCTATCATATGTTTTTAACATATCAATAATGTTTTCTTCAATAACCCCATAAGGAGTTTGTGCTGTTTTAATATCGCAATCATCTCTCATTGCTTTTATAATTTCATTCTTTGAAATTTGGGTAAAATCATCATATTCTTTAGTAACACCTTTTCTTGTTACTGATACCTTTACAGGCAAAATTCTTACATTCTTTCGGGTGATTAATTCGGGCATTCCGGATGTGTCAATAAGAAATCCAACTTTTTTCATATTTTTTATTATAATATAATAAAATCTAAAATATATAAGGAAATCATGAATTTATTCTTACTTAAAAACGATAAAAGAAATTATCTAGTAGCTACTAGTATCAAAAATGAAGGCAATAATATCTCTACTAATAGAAGTGAAACCAATGTTATTTATCTTAATGAAAACAAAGAAGTAGTAGGTTTTAATTTATTAGATGTTACCAGTTTTTGTGTTCAAGAACCTGGAAGAATATTAATGACTGAAATGGTATCAAATGATATTGAAAAGATTTTACATATTAAATTACCTATCAAAAATTATTTTGTTGTTGGCAAAGTTTCATCATGTGAAAAAATAGAAGGTACTCATTTATCTAAATGTCAAGTTAATGTTGGTAACGAAACTTTACAGATTGTTTGTGGAGCTAGTAACGTAAGAGAAGGAATCAATGTAGTTGTGGCTTTAGTTGGAGCTGTAATGAATGATGGTACTTATATTAAACCTGGAAAATTGAGAGGTATTGATTCATTTGGAATGTTGTGTTCAGCGAGAGAGTTAGGATTGACTGGAAAAGGTTTTAATGAAGAAGGAATTATTGAACTTGATGCCTATGAATTTAAAGTGGGTGATGTGTTTAAAATCCTTTACAGTAATGAAAAAAAGTAAATTTAAGGAACAATATGAAATACGAAGAAACTAATTTAAATCCCATTATTAAAAAAAATGTAAAAGCTATTAATTATCATGAGCTTACTAAAATTCAAGAACTAGCAATTCCACTAATTTTAGAAGAAAAAAATATCATTGGTCTTGCACAAACAGGAACAGGAAAAACAGCTGCTTTCCTATTACCAATTATTCATAAACTTTTGCAATCAAACCACAAAAACCATAAACCAAAAGCTTTAGTTCTTGCGCCTACTAGAGATTTAATTTATCAAATCTTTGAAAATTTTCTTGCCTATAGTAAAAATACCAATTTAAGATGTGTTTGTGTTTTTGGTGGAGTAGGTTATGAAAAACAAATATCTCAAATCAAAAAAGGTGTCGATATAGTTTTTGCTAATACTGGAAGATTAATGGATCTTGCTTTCAAAAGAAAAATTCTTGATTTAAGTGAAGTTGAATATTTTGTTTTAGATGAAGCTGATCAAATGCTAGATATGGGATTTTCTAAAGATATTGAAGCTATTAATTCAGCTTTAGTCAAAAAACAACAAGTATTATTATTCTCTGCTACAATGCCTGTAGAAGTAAAAAAATTAATTGGTCAAATCTTTAAAGGTCTAAAATATGAAACCATTAACGCTTTAACTAAAACTAATATCAATGATTTTATTAAACAAGAAATGTATTTAGTAAACCACAAAAAAAGAAATTCAGTTCTTGTTGATATCCTACAAAAAAAATTATCTAATAAACAAGCCATTATCTTTTGTCGTACAAAATCAGAAACTAAAGATGTTTACCAATTATTAAAAGATTTAAACTTCCGTGTAGATTGCTTACATTCAGACCGTAGTCAACCATCAAGAGTGAAAGCTATTAAATCATTAAAAAATTATGATATAGATATTTTAGTTGCTACTAATATTGCTGCTAGAGGAATTGATATCAACAATTTAGAATTTGTTATTAATTATAATTTGCCTGACGATGATGAAACATTTGTACACCGTATTGGAAGAACAGGAAGAAAAGGAAATAGCGGTGTAGCAATCACTTTAATTTCTCCAAAAGAGCTTTACAGATTAAGAAAAATAGAAGAATTAATCCACACTAAAATTGATGTGATTAGAGATGAAAAATACTTATCAAAAGAAATTGATGAAAAACTAGATGTGAGTCATCATTATAAGAATGTAAAAAACAATCAAAAGTCTAAAACTTACGATAAACCAAAGAAAAGTAAATCTAACAAAAAATACCCACCAAAAAGTAAACATAAACCATGAGAATTTAAACCAAGAAAAAAAGTTAAATAATTCAAAAATATTTAGCATATTAAACTATGTAAATTTTGTATCTAAAATTAAGAAAAGATATGTAGTTTAATGTATATAAAAATGATAAAATTAATACGTTGTATTAATAAAAATTTTAGAGGTCAAAAATGAGTTTAAGTAAGCAACAATTAGCAAGTCTAATATGAAAATATTGTGAAGAATTAAGAACTTCTTCGATTACAACAGTTGAATATAAAGACTTTATATTAGGTTTTATCTTTTATAAATTCTTATCTGATAATTTAGAACAATACCTTATTTCAATTGATTATTCAAAAGAAGATATCAAAAAAGAACTTAATGAAAAAAGCAAGTGATTAGTTGATCATTTAAAGGAACAAAAAGGATATTTTATTGAATACAAAAATTTGTTTTCTACATGAGTTGAAAATATTGACCAAATTTCATTTGCCGAAATTTTTGATGCTTTTAATGCTTTTGATAGAAATGTAGGTAATTTATACAAAACTGTATATGATGGTATTTTTGATACACTAATAACAAAATTAGATGAATTAGGTCAAACTGAAAAAGAAAAAATACTTCACACTAGAGGTGTTATTAGATTAATTAACCCAATTCCAACTAATAACATCAATCAAAACTATGATGTTCTTGGTTATATTTATGAATTTTTGTTAGGTAAATTTAATTCTCTTGCAGAAAAAGGCGGAGAATTTTATACTCCTCATGAAATTTCTATAATTATGTCAGATATTGCAAGTCACCATTTAAAAAACAATACAAATATAAAAGTATATGATCCTACATCAGGTTCCGGTTCATTGCTAATCAATATTGGTGAGTCTATCAAAAAACATTTAAATAATGTTAATGTTGAATACTATGCACAAGAATTAGCTAAATCAACCTACAACCTTACTAGAATGAATTTAATAATGAAAGGTATAAAACCACAAAATATCGAAGTGAGAAACGGTGATACTTTGGGACAAGATTGACCTTTTTTGGAAAAAGCTGTTCAAGTTGATTGTGTAATTGCTAATCCTCCTTATTCTCAAAATTGAAAACCGGATGAGCACGAACTTGACCCTAGATTTGATGAATATGGATTAGCTCCTGCCAAAAAGAGAGCTGATTATGCTTTTTTATTACATTGCTTATATCATATGAACTATAACGGTATAATGCAAATTGTCTTACCTCATGGAGTTTTGTTCAGGGGGGGGTCTGAGCAAAAGATTAGAACAAATCTAGTTGAGAAAAACAACATTGAAACAATTATCGGGTTACCTCCAAATATATTTTCAAATACACCAATCCCTACATGCATTTTAATTTTAAAGAAAGATAGACAGCCAGAAGATAGTTCTATATTATTTATAGATGCAAGTAAAGAATTTATAAAAGAAGGTAAACTCAATGTACTACAAGGATCGAATATTAGAAAAATCACTGATGTTGTGCTAGCAAGAAAAGATATTCCTCACTTCGCTAAGGTTGTCTCTAAGGAAGAAATTGCTAATAATGATTATAATCTAAATATCTCTAAATACATATCATCAAATATTCCTAAAATGCCATATGATTTATATTCAACAGTTTGTGGAGGAATTCCAAACGTAGAAATTCAGGAATTTAATATATATTGAAATGAATTTAAAAGTTTAAAAGATCAATTATTTAAGAAGGAAAACGAGCATTCTTCTTCGCTAATTACGAACAATGTCGATGAAGTAATAG
>JAHHTI010000044.1 GCA_020024735.1 Mycoplasmataceae bacterium
TGCTTGCAGTATTTAACTAGTAACAGTTCTGCTTGTTTGAAATCAACAGCAAAACGAATATTAGTATTTTTAATTTGATCTACATTATCAAAAGAAGTTCTTAATTGATAAACTTCATTAGCTAACAATTCTATTTCGTTTCAATTTTTAACTATTTCATTTATTTCCAAATTAATTTGAAAATATTCATCGAGAGACAAACTATTAATATTGATTTCTTCAATACATTTTTCATCATCAACTACAGGTATCATTTTGCTGATTTCTAATAATCCTAATTTATGTTTATTAAACTTTTTTCAAATTTTATATTCATTTATATTTTTAAAATCAGAAATAGTTTTAAAATTTCTAATATATTGATGATTAGATAATTTGAAAGAATATTTAAAAGAAGGACGTCATTTGTCTTCTTTATCAGTAGTCAATGGAATTGCATATTTAATACCATTAATTACAAAACCAACTACATTAACATATGGTCTTTCTACCTTTTTTTGCATTTCTAATAAATTATGTTTATAAAATAAAAAATTGTAATAAGGCAATGCGAGTTTATAAAGTTTAATTTTTACCATAAAATGCTAGTAAAAATAAAAACGCAGAAGGAGCTACCCTCTGCCAAAACTATTGTTTTCTATCTGATTCGCTACCCTACTTTTTTACAGCTTTCGGTGACGCCGCTCAACCTTACTAGTTAGTTGAGATAAGAGAATATTCCCTCATTCTTTTGTAATCAAATTTTAGCATAAAAAAATAAATTTGCCCAATAGTCAAGCTTGTTTTTATTATTTACTTCTTACCTCCTTTCAATTTATTAGAAATATCTTCAATATCGCTCCTTATTTATCACATCTTTACATTTAAGAACTATTGTTCTTTTCTATTCTTTCTTCATTGATTGATAAACTGATAACATTTATTGTTATTTTTTTGATAACTGTCAACTACCTTTTAATTTCATTCAAAATTAATTTAATAGGAATTACAAGATGTGGCTTAATCAATTTCTTTTTTTTGATTTCATATAAGCTTATGTTAATTAATATAAAAACTTCTATTCCACCAAATTGATTAATAGAGTGACTTATCTCTCCATATATGTAAGTGCTG
Source organism: Mycoplasmataceae bacterium (assembly GCA_020024735.1). Lineage (GTDB taxonomy): Bacteria > Bacillota_I > Bacilli_A > Mycoplasmatales > Mycoplasmoidaceae > Mycoplasma_L. Next base: position 1,114 of record JAHHTI010000044.1, read on the forward strand.
TTTTTTTGCAAAATCACTAAAAAATTTTGATTTTTTGTAAGTTTTATTACTTTTACTTATTTAATTAATGAATCATATAAATCCATATTGCTAATATAAATATTAAAGATTTCTCTATATAAAAATGTAAAAAATAATTAAGATGAGAGAATTGTTATATAATATAGAAGTATCTTAATGGTGCCATCGCCAAGTGGTAAGGCCGTAGACTGCAACTCTGCTATCGTCAGTTCGAATCTGACTGGCACCTCCAATATGCATCCTTAGCTCAATTGGATAGAGCGTCTGGCTACGGACCAGAAGGTTAAGGGTTCGACTCCTTTAGGGTGCGCCATTATTCGGGAAGTAGCACAGCTTGGTAGTGCACCTGGTTTGGGACCAGGGGGTCGCAGGTTCGAATCCTGTCTTCCCGACCATTTTGGCTGGATAGCTCAGTTGGTTAGAGCGATCGGTTCATACCCGGTAGGTCCAGAGTTCGAGTCTCTGTCCAGCCACCATTTTAGCTTCTATAGCTCAATTGGTTAGAGCCCCCGACTCATAATCGGTCGGTTACAGGTTCGAGTCCTGTTAGAAGCACCATTAATGTGAAGTAACTTTATATCAAATGTTTCCATCTTATATAAAGTTTTTTTGGAAGATTACCCAAGTCCGGCTGAAGGGATCGGTCTTGAAAACCGAAAGGTGGGGCAACTCACGCGGGGGTTCGAATCCCTCATCTTCCGCCATTTATCGCGGGATAGAGCAGTTTGGTTAGCTCGTCAGGCTCATAATCTGAAGGTCGGTGGTTCAAATCCATCTCCCGCAACCATGAAATTAATGAAACCACCATAAATGGTGGTTTTTTTTGTACTTCAGAGTATAAAATAATAGTGTAGAGGCCCTAGCGGCACGTATAGTAGAACTTGTGGGGTTCTACTTTTTTTATAGCTTCTAGTCTAAAAATACAATATTTTCGTTATAATATATATTATATATATATTGATATATATTGGAGGATTTATGAAATTCAAAAGAACCATTTTGCCAATGACATTAGCAATTACAGCTGCAGTGTCTATTTCTTCGGCCATTGTTGCTTCAATTAATAATCATCAATTATCAACTTTGATGAATGTTAATCAAGATGCCACTAAGAATACACAAAAGACTAATTTTACTTTCTATGTAGGAAAGAATTCTGGTATTCCATTTGGTGGTAAAGAAGTTGTTCAATGAGTTATTAAAAATGAAGCAGGACAACAAGTTGCAGTTGTTGATGACATTGAACAAGATAGTACCACTAATGGAAAATGTACATTATCATTACCAGCTGGTAAATATACAGCGGAATTGCGAAACTCTTTAAGTAATCCTAGTCATTATATTGTTCCCCCTACTGTTGTACCTTTTGATTCTTCCAATACAGATGTTAATTTAACTTTCCAACCTGTTTTATGAGATGGTAATGAAGCTCCTGGAAAAGATAAAAGATATGTAAAAAATGATGTTATTTATAATTACAAGTTTAATGATATCAATGGAAAAGGTTTCTCTTTCCAAAGAAATAAAGAATCTCAAAAATTAACAATTTTATTTTTCTTTAAAACTACTTGTCCTTATTCACAAAGAACTTTAGCTAAATTAAGTGAAGTTTTAAAAGAAAATGGATGAGAAAATAAAGTGAACGTCCTTGCAATTAGTTCAAGAGATACTGAAGAACAATTAAGAAGATTTTCTTATGATTATTCTCCATCAATTAGATATATCTCTGTCCCTAATGATGATTTAAAATATAATTTCATTTCTTATAGTGGTTATCCTGCCATTGCATATGTAGATTATCAAGGTGTTTTAGATGCTACTACTAATGGTGAAGTTGGTAAAGGATCATTTGCCCATAACATTAAAACATTTTCTCGACCTGATTTCTTAAATCAACCTGTAGCAAATATTATTCAACCTAATGATAGTTATATTGATGTTAACCAACCTGAAATTGATAATAATGGGAATTCTTTAAATGGTGAAGAACCATATTTAGAATTACCTGCACCAAATACTTTACCTAAAGATTTAGATGTTTTAAAGAAAACTAAACCATCTGCAATTGCTAGTGTTTCTCACTATGATAGTCGTGACTATGGAATTGTAACTCCAGTTAAGAATCAAGGTTCAGAAGGTTTATGTTGAAGTTATGCAACTTCTGCTGCTTCTGAAACTTCAATTTTAAGAGAAGGATTGTCACCAATTACTCCTAATAAAAATGACTTAATTGATATTTCTGAACACAACGTAGACTTTACTACATTAAACAGAAATCTTAATTTTGACTTATTGAAATTAAATCCTCGTGATCAATGAACAGGTAGAAAAGGTTCTGGTAATATTGTTTCTAATGCAGCTGATTCATTAGCAATGTGAAACTCACCAATTGATTCTAATACCAAAGGTAATAGTTATGTTTATAAACCTGCTGATTATTTTCTAGAAGATACCATCAACATTGGTAATACCCAAGATTTAATTAACCGAGTTGGTTTAGATAATGCAGTGACTCAAATTAAAGAATTAATCGCTAGATATGGAGCAGTGACTGCTAGTTATTCTTGTGCTGGAACTTTACCTTATACTAACACTGCTTCTCGTCCTTTAAATGGTGGTCATGCTGTGACCATCGTGGGATGAGATGATAACATTTCACAAGACAATTATCATCCAAGAGCAGAACGTAATGGGGGATGAATTTGTAAGAATAGTTGAGGTAGTTATTGAAAAGATAGTCCTACTAGAGATGGATATTTCTACATTAGTTACGATTCAGAAATTAGTGATATGACTGCTTTCAACTATGATAAAGCTCATAACAAGTATGACAACAACTATTATTATGATGCAAAAACTACTAACCCAGGAATGCCAAATAATGCAAACTTAAGACCAGCAGCAGCAATTTACAAAACTCAAAAAGCTAATTTTGAAACTGAAGAAATGTTAAATGCTATTAATGTTGGTTTCTGAGGTGAAGATGTTACTGTCACTGCAAAAATTTATAAAAATGTTAATGCTGATTTTGATAATCCTAAATTAACTTCCTCTACAGTTAATAATCCAGCTATGGGAACACCAATTGCAACAGTAAAAAAGTTCTTTAAATATGGTGGATATAAAACCTTGGATTTATATGACCCAATTCCACTTGCACAAAATGAAACTTTTAGTATTGTGGTAGAACTATCTAATCCACGAAATAATGCTAATTTATTTTATGGTGCTGATAATTCTGAAGATAATATGACTTTTTACCAAGATAGACACGGTAATTGAATTAACCCAATGTCTGAATTAAAAGGAAGTGCTGCTAGAATTAAAGCTTTAACTAAAGAAGTTAAAATTGCTAATGCTAATAGTAATGATTTAAAAGATGCTGATATTAAATTATCTAGCAACTCTTACCGTTATGGTGACTTAATCAAACCACAAGTAGAATCGGTTAGTATTGGTAGTAAAGTTTTATCTTACAGTGATTATGACATTATTTACAACCAACCAACCTACTTCAAAACAGGTGATCAAACAAGTAGTGATAACGAAATTATTGGTAAAGGTACAATTACTATTAGAGGTAAGGATGGATATACCGGAGAAAAGACTTTAAAATATGATATCATTGTTGGTTTAACTCCTGATATGCAAGGTAAAGGTTGATATACTAATGATGGTTATGATAGACCAATCGTGGCTAATCTTCGCGTAAAGAAATCTGCTACTAAATATTGTGATATTGAACTTCCTGAAGGATTTGCTTGAGCTGGTAATCCAGAACAATTAATCAACTTCTCTTCACCAATGACTTTAGAATATAAAGCAGCTGATAAAATCCATTATCGATTCAAGAGTTTCTTTGCCCCTCACTACATTAATTTAATTAAAATGGATAGTGATAATTTTGAATTAATTCCTAATGAATATAATCCTAATATTGAAAAACCAGAAGTGAGTGAAATTCCAAACGATAATCCAATGTATGGTAACCCTGACTTTGATGCTAATAATTTAACTGTTAAATTAGCTCCAACTGATTATGTTTATCAAGGTCAACCGATTACTCCAAAAATTACACAAATAGTGGCTCCAGATGGTGCTCACCCTATCATTGATTGAAACTTTGATATTGAATATAAGAATAACAATGCTCCTGGAATTGGAAAAATTATCATTAAACCAAAACCTGATGTTTTATATTGAGGACAAAAGGTAATTGAATTTACTATTTTAAATCCTGATGGTTCTCAACCAACTATTAACCCTGATGCACCTGTAGCTAATGAAAACTTAAAAAGTGTAGATATTTGATTAAATAAAAAAGCCTACAATATTGATAGTACCATCGTGGCAGAAGCAGCTGTACAAGGAAAAGATTTAAAACAAGTAAAATATCATTGAGAAATTATTGATGGTGATAAAGTAATTAGAAAAGTTAATCTTAATAGTCCACAAATTTCGATTAACGTTGATAAGAGTTTTGTGGGTAAAGCTTTAAAAGTAGTAGCTTCATGCAATGATGAAGAAGTTGCTTCAACTATTAATTTAAACGTTTCTCCAACACTTTTACCAGAAGAACCTGATAATACATCTTCACCTATTCGTCCAGTTACTCCTAAAGTGAATATTGTCTTAAATCAAAATATTTACAAAGAAGGCGAAACTATTAATGCAGACGCTCATTTAAATATTAAAGATGCTAAGAACGTTACTTACCAATGAGAAATCGAAGGTGTTAAACAATTTACTACTCACACTTCACATTTAAGTTTTGTAGCTGAAGCAGGAATGGCTAATAAAAATTTAAAAGTAACAGCTATTGTTAATGGTCAAAATGTCGGTGATCAAACCTTGTTAAACATTATTTGTAAACCTAAATTACAAGGAGTTGTGATTGATTTAGATAAACTTTCATATCAAGCTGGACAAATGATTAATGCTCATGCTAGTGCTAATCCAGCAGATGTAGAAGATGTTACTTATCATTGAGAAATTGTTGGTATGCAATCATTTGATAGTACTACTTCAAGTATTAGTTTTAAAGCTGATGAAACAATGGATGAACAACTTTTAAAAGTGACTGCAACTGCTAAAGGAATTAGTTTCTCACATGAAGTAGCTTTACATGTAACTAAACCAGCTACATCAACTCCTCCAGTAGCTCCACAAGATATGAATATTGCTCATGCTAAAATTACTTTAGATAATTCTCGTTATGAATATACTGGAGAAACATTGAAACCTCAAGTAACTGTATCTTTAAACGGCACAACTTTAGTTTTAAACCAAGATTATTATGTTAATTATCAACACAATACAAATGTTGGTAATGGAGAAGTAATCATTAATGGTATGGGTAAATATGAAGGTAGTGTTATTAAAACCTTTGAAATTACCAAAACTATTAATACAATTAGTGGCTTTAGTATTGTAGACAATGCTCCAGTAGCTCATGCTAGATTTGGTAGTGTGATGTTCAATTATTATGAAGATGAACAATGTACACAAGCAGTTATTGGAAATGCTCCTTCAACAACAAAAACTTATTGAGTAAAAGCAATTTCTGCTGCTAGTGATAACTATGAAGGTAGTGAAGTTGGACCAATTGCGTTTGCCTACAAATTACCAAATATTTTAAAACAAGATTTAAGTAGTGCTGAAATTGAAGTGTTAGATAAGGAATTTGACTATAATGGTCAATTATTCCAACCTCGAGTTAAAGTTACATATCATGGACAAACTTTAATGGCTGATCGTGATTATAGTGTAAGTTACACTAATAACCAATTACCAGGAACTGGTACTATTACTGTTACAGCTTTAGCTAATAGTGATTATTGTGGTTACCAAACTGCTAACTTCACTATTCATAAAATTGCCAATACTATTACCAACTTCCATATGGAAGGTAATACTCCAGTAGCCACTGCTTTAGATGGTGGGGTTTCTTTCCAATACTATAGTGATCCTTTATGTCAACATCCAATTAGTGCTGATGATGTGAATGAAGAACGTCCTTACTGAGTAAAAGCTATTTCTCAAGATACTTTAACCCATTATAGTGTTACAACTAATGAAGCAATTAGATTTGATTATCGTGAAGGAAATGATTACACTAAATCTAATATTGCTAATGCTGATGTTTACTTCTTAGATGAAATGATTGTTTATAATCACGGAAATGCTTTAAAACCTTCTTTTGAAGCTTATATTAATGGTACTTTATTAACTCCAGGGGTTGATTTCAATTATGAATACCAAAACAATGTTAATGCCGGAACTGGACAATTAGTCTTAAGAGCCACAGCTAAATCAACATATTATGGAAGTATTAATATTCCATTTGAGATTGATAAAGCAGTTAACTATCTTTCTCCAATCTCACTTAACAATGGCTATCCACATGCTACAGCCGTGTATGGTGCAGTTACTTTCACTTATTACCGAGATGCTGCGTGTCAACAATATGTTTCTGATACTTTACCAACAGATGAAGGCAACTATTGAGTTGTAGCTCATTCTATGGAAACTGCTAACTATTATAGTGAAGATTCTCTACCTTTTGCTTTCTCTTTAAAGAATAATATCCAAAAAACTGATATTCATAATGCGCATGTTACCTTATCACAAGATAACTTTACTTTTGACGGTTCTCTACATACTCCTAATGTAACTGTTACTTTGGGTGGAAAAACTTTAACTCCAGGAGTTGATTACCGGGTTGAATATTTCAATCACCAAAATGCTGGAACTGCTACTTATGTGGTGGTAGGAATGAACCAATACTCTGGTAGTATCATTGGTAACTTCTATATTCATAAAGCAGAAAATAATCTTGTGGATATTAAAATTGTGGATGGTAAACCACAAATTACTACTAACGAACATACCCCAATTGAAATAACTTACTATAAAGATGCAGCATTAACACAAAAGATTGAAGGATTCCCAGAAGAAGCTGGTTACTACTATTTATTTGCCTCAGTTAAAGAAAGTGCTAACTATAGTGCAAGTTCTGCTGTAAAACAAGTGTATTTAGATGGTAATCAAAGTTCATCAGTAACTTCTTCAAATCACCGTTCATCATTAATTCTATATGCAGTCATCGCATCCATTGTGGCTATTCTTATCCTTACAATTGTGTTAGTGATTGTTAAAAAGGTTAAGAACAATCGTCGCCGTGCTTGATAGTATTAAGGTTGATTAAAGCTAAAATAAACAACTTTAATTAAATATATAAGCACTTAAATAATTGATCTTATATCATAAAGGAAAGAAACAATATTTCTATCATCTATTAAAAAGGAGTCTCACACTCCTTTTTTTAGTGATAATGGACTTTTGTTTAGTGAAACAAACAATTAATATAAAGCTAGAAAATAAGTTGATAAAAACTATCTTTACTTTTTAGTTAATTAAAGTTTTTGATATTCAAAAAATATTATTTCAAATTTATTTCAAATGTTACTTTCAAATTAGAAGTATTGTATTATAATATATATGTAAAGGCGGCATAGGTATCCTGTTAACCGTCGAAAGGAGCAGTTTGTTGCTCCTTTTTTTGACTCAACGTTGTTATTTTTTATTATTTCTAAAGCCCATATATTCAAAAATACTTTCAAAAATTAGTTCATCGGTAGTTTTTCCATTCCACTTAGCAAAGTATTTTCTTTTTACTGCCAATGTTTCTTTTATTAATGTGTTTCAATCGTCTAAGATTTCTTTCTTCAAATTAGAAGACTTCTGATTAAACATATGTAATACTTCAATGATTGCATTTAGTCTAACTTTTTTACATTTTTTACCTGTAATCTTGCCTATAAAACTTTGTACAGATAAATCTAGTTCATTCAATTTATAAATCATATTATTG
>JAHHTI010000045.1 GCA_020024735.1 Mycoplasmataceae bacterium
AGCAATTTTCAAAACCTAAAATAATATAAATATGCAAAAAGGTGTATGAAGTCTAAAAAAATGTAAAAAAGGTGTATTAAGTCTATAAAAAATACTGCAAAAAGGTGTATGAAGTCTAAAAAAGTTTAAAAAAGGTGTATAAAGTCTATTTTTTTATATAATTAAATTATGGAAAATAATTTTAAAAGAAAAATATATCAAAAACTACAAAAATGAAAAAATAATAACACTGGTAAAAATAAGACTGCTCTTCTTATCAAAGGTGCAAGACAAGTTGGCAAAACTACCATTGCTTTAGAATTTGCTCATAAAGAGTATGAAAATGTTGTTTATATTAATTTTCACACTACACCATCCTTTATTAAACTCTTCGATGGAGATTTAGATACAGATACCTTAGTTGCTAGGATTTCAGCATCTACCAACTTCAAATTTGTACCTTATAAGACAGTGATTATTTTTGATGAAGTTCAAGAATGTGCAAGAGCAAGAACAAGTTTTAAACCTTTTTGCCTTGATGGTAAATATGATATTATAGCAACTGGATCATTGTTAGGTGTCTCTGGTTTTAATAAAAATCCTCACGCTAGTATTCCAGTAGGATTTGAAACCCATTTAACAATGTATCCTATGGATTTTAAAGAATTTTTGCTAGCCACTAACTTTAATAAAGATATTTTAAGTTATCTAGAAAAACAGTTAAGTCTTATCAAACCAATCGATGAGATGATTCATGAACAATTATTAAAACATTATCTTGATTATTTAATTGTGGGTGGAATGCCCAAAGCAGTAAGCAAATTTAAAGAAACTAAAGATTTTAATATTGTGAGAGAGGAACAATTAAACATCCTCTCAAGTTATCGTGATGACTTTGGGAAATATACTAATTCATTAGACAAAACCGTTATTAATAATAAGGATGCTATTAAATTAAAGAAAGTATTTGATAATATCCCTCTACAATTAGCGCGAGAAGAAAATACGAATTCATCAAACTGTTCAACCAAATTTCGCTTTAGTGAAATTACTAGTGGAGGAAAATTTCGCAACTTTGTAGAAGCTATTGATTGATTAAAAGAAGCGGGAGTGATAAATGTCTGCAACAACCTTAGCAATCTTGCTATTCCTCTAAAAAGTTATCAAATAGAAAACCAATTAAAGATCTATTTAAATGATACAGGACTATTATTAGCTTCCTTGGATAAAAAAGTTACTACCAATATATATCTGCAAAAAAACTTTATCTATAAGGGATATATCTATGAAAACTTAATTGCTGATGCTTTAACTAAAAACAACCTTCCTTTATACTACTATTCAATTGATAGTAGATTAGAAATAGATTTTGTGGTTACCACTAAAAATGATATCTTAGTTTTAGAAGTGAAATCAGGGAAAAACAATCCTCTTTCACTTAAAAAAGTAATGAATACTAATAGAGACATCAAAGGGATTAAATTATCTAAAAATAATATTGGATACTATGAAGGGATACTAACTATTCCTTATTATTTAGCTTATTTGATTGATGAAGACTTTATCTATCCTGTTAGATAATTAAAATAAGTGGTGATTTTGATCTAAATATTCTTGCAAAATAATACTTGATGCTACTTTATCAACAATCTTTTTGCGTTGTGATGCTTTTAAGGCGGCATCAAACATTAAATCATGAGCTTTAACTGTTGAATAGTTTTCATCAAATAATATAACATTGATATGAGGAAAATGTTTTTCTAATAATTCCTTAAAGGTTAAAGAACGTTGGGAAGATACAGTAAGTTGACCATTTCTTGTATCAGTCGGAAAGCCTAAGACAAAAGTATCAACTTCATTATCATAAGTTTTAATAATCTTTTGAAGCTCATTAATAATTTGCATATAGTTATTTTTTTGATAATTAAAATTCACTAAACCTGTAGCAATCAGATTAGAAGTATCACTAATGGCTATTCCACAAGTTTTTGATCCTAAATCAAGCCCAATTTTACGCATACTATTTAAGCAAGCACCTTTTTAATTTGTTCGACAGAAATGATGCTATTACATCCTCCTTGAACAAAGTTAGGTTTACCACCACCTTTACCTTCATAAGCAGCATTCACTTTTTTAATCATTTCATTTAAGTTAATTTTGTGAGCACTAGCAGTTTTATCATTAATTGCCATTAGATATTGAGTTTTGTTATCAGTATGGTTTAAACAAACAAAGGTTTTATCAGGACATTCATTAATTAATTCACTTAAAGCCATAAATAAGTTTTTATTATCTAAATTTTTAAAAGCTTCAATTACTAATGATTCCTTGTTGTTTAAAACTTGGGTTTTAACTAAAGCAATTTCTTCTTTGGCAATTTGTTTATGAATTTCTCCTTTAATGCGAATGTATTCATTTTCAATATCTTTTAAAATATTTTGTTTTAATCTAATATTGTCAGCTTTGTCTAAAGTAGCCACTAATTGGTTAAAAGTTGTATCAGTAATGTGATGTTTTGTTAAGTCAGTTTGAATTTCGTGTACTCGATGATTGATTTCATCAGTCTTACGGTTAATATAGTCTTTAATAGTTTGTTTTGAAGTAATAGCTTCTAGTCTTCAACTTCCCGCCCCATTAGGGTAACAATCAGTAATCATAATTTCTTCAATTTCTGCAGTGTTGTGAACATGACATCCACCACATAGTTCAATTGATTCATCACCCATCTTGATAACTCTTAAATCACCTTTGATTTTTTTATAAACTTCTTCAAAGTAAGCCATTGCCCCCATCTTCTTGGCTTCTTCTAATGATAGGAATAAGACATCTACTGGTACTTCTTTGTTGATGATTTTATTAATAACATCTTCTAATTTTCTAATTTGGTCTTCACTAATCTTTTGGTGATATTGGAAGTCAAATGTTACTTTTTCAGGTGACTTAAAAGCCCCTTCTTGTTTAATTGAACTATCAATATGTTTTACTAAAGAAATATGGATTAAATGTTCCACAGAGTGGTTTTTTGTAATTAACAATCGTTTTTGCTTATCAATCTTTAAATAGCATTCTTGGCCAATGGTTAATTCATTAACATTAGTTACGTGGTGTAAGTGTTGTAAGTTTGGACCTTTCACTACATCATCAACTTCCATAGAATGGTCAATTCATCCAAAGTCATGTAATTGCCCTCCGCTAGTAGCATAGAAACAAGTTTTATCAAACACTACTCATCCCGCATTTTCTAACTTTTCTACTGGATGGAAGGTTTCATCAAATAATGCTACTACCTTAGCATCGTGTAATTCAAAGGTATCATAAAGGAATTGCGAAGCTACTTGTAAATTTAATAAAGCAGCATTTTGTTGTTCCATAGCGATTGCTGATTTTTGCCCATTAGAAATTTCTTGGTGTTTTTTAAACAATTCATTAAAGCCATCCAAATCAATGGTCACATTATTTTCATCAGCTAATTCTTGAATTAATTCAATTGGGAATCCATAAGTTTCTACTAATTTAAAAACCACATGCTTATCTAATTTCTTTTCCACTAAGCTTTCATTAAATAACTTAAATCCTAATTTTAAGGTTTTTTGGAAGATATTATATTCATTGTTAAGGATAGAAATAATACGGTCACGTTGATCTTTTAAACCACTATAATATCCTCCCATCACTTGAATCACGGCATCCACTAATGGGGTAAAGATATTTTCTTGAATATTTAAATAATGTTGCTTGACAATAATTCTTCTAATTAATCTTCTTAAAATATATCCTCTTTCTTTGTTAGAAGGAACTGCTCCATCAGCAATTGCCATTACTAGAGCACGAGCGTGGTCAGCGATTACCTTGTAAGCTAAATTAACCTTATTTTGGGTTGGGTCTTGTTTAAAGTAAGCATCCACATCATATTTCTTATTTGAATATTGTTCAATACAATGGATAATATCAATAAAAAGATCAGTTTCAAAATTAGATGGAACATCTTGAAAAATACAAGCTAATCTTTCTAATCCTGCCCCAGTATCAATATTCTTTCTCATTAATGGGGTATAGTTATTGTTACCATCATTATTAAATTCACTGAATACAATATTTCAAATTTCTACATAACGATCATTTTCAATATCTTCAAAGAATAATTTTTCCCCAATATGTTGTGGATCATATTTTTCTCCACGGTCAAAATAAATTTCTGTACAAGGACCACAAGGACCACTTCCTACATCTCAAAAGTTACGGTCTCGTCCACATTTCACAATATGGTGAGGATTTACTCCTAAACTAATTCATTTATCATAAGCCACAGGGTCATTTTCATAAACAGTAAAATATAGTTTTTCTAAAGGAATTTGCATTTCTTTTACTAAGAATTCATAACCTAATTCAATGGCGTGTTCTTTAAAATATCCACCCACTGAAAAATTACCTAACATTTCAAAGAAAGTATGGTGTCGAGCAGTTACACCAACATTAAAGATATCATTAGTACGGATAGCTTTTTGTGAATTAGTTAAATTCACATGCGGAGGATTTTCTTTTCCTGAGAAATAATTTTTTAAAGTCGCTACCCCTGAATTAATTCATAGTAAGGTTGGGTCATTAATGGGAATTAAAGAGACAGGTTCTAGTTCAAAGTGGTCATGAGCAACAAAAAAGTCTAATCATGCACGACGAATTTCATTAGCTTTCATTTTTTTCATAGTATATCCTTTTTTATATTTCGTAAATATAATATATATTATATTTTATTATCTTATAAACTCACATAATTTTAAGCACTTCTCGCGTTTCTATTTTTACTTACCTTAAATGTTGTATTTTAATAATCTCATTAAATTTAATATTTCAGCTTTTTCCAATTTACATAGAAAAATAATAATTTTATTATAAAAATAAAAAAATGTCGCATTCCTAAAAAGGAAAGGACATCTAACCGGAGAGCTCCCAGTAGGGGCTAACCATACATAAGTATTATACACAAGTTTTTAAAATATAAAAATTATTTCATTAGACCTTGTAACTTATTTCTAATCTCTATATTGAATATATTTAATTTATTGTCAACAAACTTATTAACTACTTTGACTAAGTTTCCTCTTTCTTCTAATACAAAATCCAAAATTTCAATAAAATCAAATAACTTGATTGGATTGTTATTAGTTTGGATATTCTTCTTAATTGATTTAGTAAAAAAATTAGCAATTTCAATCTTGAATTTTTTATAGTCAGTATAAATAATAGGATGATTGTGACAAACTGTATTTCTAATATCTTTTATCATCATCAAAACACGAATAAAGTCTTTATAGCAATCAATATAGATTAAATTATGGTACTACTAATCATTTTTTCTACCACATTTTTCTTTATCTTTTTGTTAGAGTTATACAAGATTTTTAATAGATCACCAAAGGTGCAAGTGTTAGTCATTACTCATATAGGCAATGAATAATAGTCATCAAAATCATCAAAGATTTCATCTGTCTTAGGTAGATTACTATAAAATATTTTTTTAAAATTATTAATATTCATATTTATTTCTTCATCACACTTATTTCTATTAATGCTTTTCTTTCTATCAAATCATTCTATTTTCAGTCTAGGGAATATTTTTAAAAAATCTTTGTTGCTTAAATCTAAGACTGCACCACTCTTTAAACATGAACACTCTACAATACTTCTAGTTAAAGCAATGGCAAACTTTCTTTCTAATGCCATTAGATATGGAAATATAATGGTAGCTAGTTCTCTATCAAATCTTACAATATTCATTAAATCATCTAAAGATAATCCATGAGCATAATATATCTCACCATTAGGTAATTGTTGAATAAATGTTCTAGCATATTTAGTTAGAACCTGATAATAGTTTTCATGATTTAAAAAATTAAGAAGAACAGGTACTTGCCCTTGTTTTAACTTAAGACCCATTCTAAGCATGTGGTCCTTTTGTTCACTAATATCAAGATATTCATTTAAGTTAAATCTTAAAGCCATAGTAATGATTATATCATTAAGCTCTTATATTAGCTATTAAGATTAAATTCTTGAGAGTTATATATCTTTCTTTTATTTAGAGGTAGAATTTTATAGTTGCTTTTTTAACATTTTCTGTATTTTCTTGTATAAATTAAACAGTTTTTTTTAAAAGTATATTATTGTATTACCGATAATCTTTTTTTATACAAAAATTAGAGAATTTTAAGCACTTCTCGCGTTGACGTGATTATGATATAGTACAATAATTAAAGCAATGGCAAATACTTATCAAACTAAAAAGTTATATAAACCGTTTTCTGATTTATCCCAAACAGTTATCTTCAATTCTGTTGCAAGTATTTTATTTGCCGTCGTTTTTTTAATCTTTTCAATCACCCGAATGGCTTTGATTTCCCACATCTATAGTTATGCTGGAATTGGGTTTTTAGCCATCGCTGTTGGCGTGCTGCCTTTCATTGGTTCTAGTCATGGTGGCGTGAGTAATGTAAGTAAATATAATCTGTATGACAAAATCTATCACAAACAATATGATGCTGCTAACCAAACAATTGCTAATTTAAAGGTGCAATACTATTTTTTTGGTACATTCTATGGGATTATTGCTGTTATTATTGCTTTTGCCTTCCCTTTCTTTTTTAGTAGCAATGGTACAATTATTGTTGCTCCACCTGCTAATACTAATTATCCACCACAAAGTTTTGTATGATGAGAATCTACCTTATTTATATTGTCCAATTGTATTGAAGCCTTAAGTAACTACTTTATTATCCCTATTAGTATTATTTTATTTTTTATTATTAAAAAATCATATATCTCGAATTTTCTTAATACTCTGATTACCGTTGTCTTAAATACGATTATCATTCTTTTACTATGCTTACAAAATAGTGGAGTACTTCATCTTTCCTTTATTGTAATGAATATTATTATTACTGCTGTTTTAGGAATTAGAACGATTATTTTAATTGCTATCTTAAAACCTTTAAGAGCAAAGAAGATTCCGTGATATGAAGTTAAACCAATTACTAATAAGAAGATTTCTAAAGATATGGTAATTGCGATTTTAACCGAATACTTCAAACAATTTAATAGTGACCTATATTCCATTGTCTTTATTATTCTAACTGCTTCTATGGGTTTAGAAGATACTACTGGACCTGCCTTATACCATGCCGGACATGACCATAGTACTAGTTTTGATATTGGTGGGATTTATATTATTTTCCTTTCCTTAATTACTTTTAGTTTTGAAATTGTTCACACCATTGTTGATAGTGCCATCCCTTCAATGGCTGAGCACTTAACCATTAACAAAAAGATTCATCCAACCTTTTTTAATCGTTATAATGCTTTATTCTTATTAATTAGTTCATATTGTGCTACTACTTTTATTTTTACCGCTGCTTTTTCTTCCACCACTTTAATGGGATTACACCATATTGATACACAAGAAATTCTCTTAATGTTTTTAATTATTATTCCTTTTTTAATTGATATTCGTGCTAGTAGTTATGAACACATTATGCCTGTATACGGAGATTTTAAAAAAATCTTCCTTTACACTGCGATTAAAGTAGGGGTTAATGTTGGATGTACCATTACCTTAGTTTGTGCTTTAGTCTTTAGTTTACATAGTCATATTGACATTATTACCTATAGTGCGATTTTATTTGGTTGAACGGTTGCCAGTATTGTTAATTACTGTTTAGTGCGAAGATTTGTAAACCGTCTAATGGAAGAACCTTTAAAATGCCATTGATGACAAGAAGTTAAGCATTATGCTTATATTTTCATATCCCTATTAATCATGGCAATTGTTTTTATTTTAGGAAAAACCGTCTTTGATATTGAAGATATCATTGTAAACCACATTAAAATGTGAGGAATCTTAATTATTATCGTTGTGGGAATAGTTAATTTCCCGCTTTGTTTAATCAATATGAAACTAACAACGACTGCTGAATATAATTATTATTTAAAAGAATTCAAATGTTTAAAGAAACATTTTAAGGATAAAAATAAAGTAGAAGAGGGTGAATGTCATTGTGAATGTGAACACTCATTAGGTGAACAAGCAACTAATGATTAATGAAGATGATTAGTTTTATATTGTTTAATTAAACGACAATACATTGCTTCTCTGACATTTTTACTCGTATCATTTTTTAATTTTCATCTTTTTTCAGGATTTAAAAAATCTAATAAGAAGATTTTTAATTCTGGTTTGATAGTAGTAATTTCCGCTTGGACTTCTTCATTAGCTTCATTGGTTACGTTGTTGACCTTGGTATCATATTCTTCATTATCGGCAATAAAGAAGGTTTTATTGGCAATTAAAGTTTTTAAATAAGATTCCACATATAAGTCTTTTAAAGGACTAATATCATCTAATTTCATAATGGAAGTGGTTCATAAATGATTTTCAAAAAAGGAAACAATAATATCACATTGTAATCCGTATATTCATCATTTCTTTAATCGTTTATCAATTTTTTGTTTATCCAAAAAATTATCAAATATCGATGCGTATTCTTCATAAAATTCTGGACAATTCATTTTGGTATATAAAATTGTTTGTTTAAACAATTCACTTTTAGATAAATCATCAAGATTAAATAATTGTTCTGCTAAAGCTTCACTTTCTTTAATTAGATTTGGTTTTTCACTACTAAAAAAATTATAAGCATATTGATAAACTTCTGCTGATTCATTAAGATAGTTATTAAAGACTTCTTGTGATGCAGTACTTAGTGATGACATTGTAAATGCTTCATTACGTTGTCGTGACATTGCAAAAACCATAATTAGTTTGTTTTTTCATAACAAATCATCGTATTTTTTAGTATCATCAGAGTCTTTTTTAGCAAATAATTTTCCCATATTATTCCTTATTTCACCTTTTATTATATAAAAATATGCGATAAAAAACTCTCAAATTATTATTTTTCTCTTTTTGTCTTTAACTTTAAAAAAGTAATCAAAATAGTAGCAAAAATTTTCTTTTTTTTTTT
>JAHHTI010000046.1 GCA_020024735.1 Mycoplasmataceae bacterium
ATCTCATATCTCAACTTTCACAAGTTGAGCGGTATTACCGGATGCTGTAAAATTGAAGGGTAGCGATCAATAGAGAAAACAATAGTTTTGGCAGGGAGTAGCACTTCCTGCGTTTTTATTCTTACTAAGATTTTATGAATAAAAATAAAACTATTGAAAATATTGGAATATATAAGCTATCTTATAGTTATTACTATTTTTTAAAATCAAATAATTTAACACAAATGGATTTTAAACTTTGAAGACAATATGTCAATGTTATTGGTTTTACAATTGAAGATGTTAAATACATCATTCCGTTAACATCCGATAAAAATGATAAATGAGAAAAGAGGTTTAAATATAATAATGGTGGTAGTGAAAGAAAATTAAACCTTTTTAAAAGGTTTTATACATCATTGTTCTATGGTTAAGTACACTCTGTGTTACAAATATCATTAATGTTGTTTTTATTATGTGGATAACTAACTAGTGTTTCAATAGTCCTATCGGTACTACCAATGTTCCATCAGGTAGGGTTTGAGAAAACCCAACTGCAGTTAAAATCATTTTAAAAGCAGGTTGTTTATTTCAACTCTTATTAATAATTGATGCCACTTTGTTTAAAGAAGTGACTGCTTTAGCAACGGTTTGGTCATCAGCTGCTACTTTAATTTCAATCAATGCATATTGTTCGTTAGGTAGTTCAATGATAGCATCCACTTCTTGGTTATTAGCATCTCGATAATAATAAACCTTGCCTTCAAGGATATTAGCATAAACTCTTAGGTCTCTTAATGCTAAACACTCAAAGTAGTAACCAAAGAGTTTAAAATTTTCTGCACTCTTTAAGAAGTCTTGAGGTTTTATTTTTAAAATAGCAGTCCCTAATGAAGGGTCAGCAAAACATCTTTTTGGTTGACTAAAAATATGTCTACTTCTTAAGTGCATAGGGAAAGGTTCAATCTCTTGAATAATAAATAAGTTTTTTAGTTCACTTAAATATTTAGTTAAAGTAGCAATATTAAAAGTTTCAAATCTTCTAGCAACATCTTTTCTCATAGTTTCATTAGAAGCTAAGGTACAAACATTTCTCGCATAGCTTTTTAACACTTCTTGTAATTTATAGATATTGATATTATTTTTAAAATTCATTCTAATTTGTCCATCACATATTTTTTGAATATATTGTTGAGCTTCAATACCTAAATCATCTTCGTGAAAATTATTTAATGTCGAAGGTCATCCACCTTTACAAATTAATTTAGCAATATCTTCCACAGTATGTGGTGAATTAATGACTTCAATTGGTTTGTTTTCAAAAAGATCTGCAAGAGAAATCATTCCTGAAGAATCACTAGATTCAAATAAGGTTAATGTTTCCATTTCTAAAGTAGCAATTCTACCAATACCTGAATGAGAAATTAAAGAATCAGATACAATTGATGAACCTGTTAGAATATACATTCCTTTTTGGGGTGTTTCATCAACACTATGTCTCACAACATCTCATAATAGAGGAATGCCTTGTCACTCATCTATTAACCGTGGATTATCACCTTTTAACAATTCTTTAGCAGAATTTAAAGCCTGAGATTGATATAGTCTAATCAATTCACTATCAATAATAATTTTAGATTTAGCAAATTGAGTAGCAGTGGTAGTCTTACCACATCAACGTAAACCTTTGATATAAACAGCTCCAAAATGATTCAATAATTTTTCTAATTTTTTTTCAATAATTCTCGAGTAATATTTTTCCATAGTGTAATGATTATATCATTATAGAATAAAAAATAAGAGAAAATTAGAAATAAAAATAAGAGATTATTAGACTAAAAAATAAGAGAAAATTAGAAATTATATTTTACCTAATCGATATAAAAATTAAGCTCATTTATAACAAATTTTTTTGTTATAATATAGGTTATTATGAGTAATTATACAGCGGATAATATAAAGGTTTTAAAGGGTCTTGAACCAGTTAGAAAAAGACCAGGAATGTACATTGGATCAACTGATTATCGTGGTTTACACCACCTTATTTGAGAAATCTTTGACAACTCTATTGATGAAGTGTTGGCAGGATATGGAACTCAAATTGATGTTTACCTAAAAAAAGACCAATCAATATTGGTTAAGGATAATGGAAGAGGAATTCCGGTAGAAAAAAATAAGGATACTGGTATTTCTACAGTAGAAACCATTTTAACAGTTTTACACGCTGGGGGAAAATTTGATGAAGATGCTTATGTTTCTGCAGGTGGTTTACATGGAGTAGGGGCATCAGTTGTTAATGCTTTAAGTGAATGATTAACTTGTGTGGTGTCTCGTGGTGGAAAAGTATATGAAGCTAAGTTTGCCAAAGGTGGTTCTGTCATTACTCAACCTTTGACCGAAGTAGGAGAAGCAAAGAAGTCTGGAACGATCATTCATTTTAAACCTGATCCTACAATTTTTGCAGATCCAACCTTTATCCCTGAAATTATTGTCGAAAGATTAAGAGAGGCTTCTTATTTATTTAAAGGTTTAAAGATTAATTTTTATGATGAAGTTAATCATAAAGAATATAATTTTGTAGCAGAAAAAGGGATAGAAGAATTTGTTGCTTATCTTAATGAAGGTCGTAATACCATTGCTCCAGTTGCTTACTTTAAAGGAGAAATGGCTAAAATCCATGTTGAAGTAGCTTTGCAATATTGTGATGATATGAATGAAAGTGTCATTTCTTTTGCAAATAGTATTAAAACTGGTGAAGGTGGTTCTCATGAAGCAGGGTTTAAAACTGCTTTAACCGAAGTTTTTAATGAATATGCTCGTAAATGAGGTATTTTAAAGGATAAAGATAAGAATTTAGAATCTAGTGATGTGCGAGAAGGAATTGGTGCTATTATTTCTGTTAAAGTTCCTGAAAAACTAATTAGTTATGAAGGACAAACTAAAAATAAACTGTTTACTCCAGAAGCTCGGGAAGCTACCAAGAAGATTGTACAAACTGAATTAGGTTTTTGATTTGAAGAAAACAAAAAAGAAGCTACCAAAATTATTTCTAAAGCTGTTCTGGCAAGAGAAGCTCGTTTAGCTGCTCGTAAGGTAAGAGAAAATGTTAAGAAAACTAAAGGTAATAAGGCTGACCGTATTTTATCTGGTAAACTAACTCCTGCCCAATCTAAAGATTATGAAAACAACGAACTATTTATTGTGGAAGGGGACTCAGCCGGAGGTTCTGCAAAATTAGGAAGAGATAAAAAATACCAAGCTATTCTACCTTTAAAAGGAAAAGTTATTAATGTTGAAAAAGCTCGGATTGCTGATGTTTTAAAAAATGAAGAAATCGGAACTATTATTACTTGTTTAGGAGCAGGGGTTCTAAAAGATTTTGATGTGAAGAAAATTAGATACCATAAGGTTATTATTATGACCGATGCTGATACTGATGGTGCACATATTCAAATTTTATTATTAACAATGTTCTATCGTTACATGAAACCATTAGTTGAAAATGGTCATGTGTACATTGCTTTACCACCATTATATAAATTAATTAATAAACGGACTAAGGAATTCTTCTATGCTTGGGATGAAATGCAATTAGAAGCATTAAAGAAGGATAATCCACAATATGAAATCCAAAGATATAAAGGTTTAGGGGAAATGAACTCTGACCAATTATGAGATACTACTATGAACCCTAAGACTAGAATGTTGATTAAGGTTTCTATTGAAGATGCCATTATGGCTGAAAGACAAGTTAACATCTTAATGGGTGATGATGCGAATACAAGAAAAAACTGAATTAATGAAAATGTAAAGTTCACTTTGGAGGATGAATAGAATATGGCTGTTAATAACTCTGGGAAAACGCTATTAAGAAATCTTGACCAAATTATGAATGAATCTTTTGCAAAGTATGCAAAGTATATTATTCAAGACCGTGCTTTACCTGATATCCGTGATGGTTTAAAACCAGTACAAAGAAGAATTTTATATGCAATGTATGATTTAGGGATTTTATATGATCGTCCTTATAAGAAATCTGCTAGAACTGTTGGGGAAGTAATTGGGAAATATCACCCTCATGGAGATTCTTCTATTTATGAAGCAATGGTGAGAATGAGTCAAGAATGAAAGAACAATCTTCCATTGTTAGATATGCACGGGAACAAAGGTTCAATTGATGGTGATAGTGCAGCTGCTATGCGGTATACTGAATGTCGTCTATCACAGGTTGGACAAATGTTATTAGAAAACATTGAAAAGGATACTGTTAATTTTATTTTAAACTTTGATGATAGTGAAAAAGAACCAGCTTATTTACCGGCTTTAGTTCCTAATCTATTAATTAATGGAGTTACTGGAATTGCTGCAGGGTATGCAACCAATATCCCACCTTATAATGCTTGAGAAGTGTTTGATGCAATCATTCACCGGATCGATAACCCTGAATGTAGTAATAAAGAAATTGCTAAGATTTTAAAAGGACCGGATTTTCCTACAGGGGGAATTATTCAAGGAAAGTCAGGGATTTTAGAATCTTTTGAAACTGGTAAAGGAAAATTTGTTGTTAGAGCTAAAATTGTGGAAAAAGAAGTTAGCAAAAAACTTAAACAATTAATTATTACCGAAATCCCTTATGAAACTAACAAGTCAACCATCATTAAAGCAATTGATGATTTAGTCTATGATAATAAAATTTCAGGAATTATTGAAACCCGTGATGAAAGTGATAAAAACGGGGTAAGTATAGTAATTGATGTTGAACCTAATAAATCATTAGAAGTTATTAAAAACTTCTTATATAAGAACACCCCTTTACAAATTTCTTATGCAACCAACTTTGTGTGTATTGTTGAACGTCAACCAGTATTAGCACCTATTACCTTTGTTTTAGATGCTTATTTAAAACACGCTTTAGATATTATTGTAAAAACTGCTACCTTTGATTTAAGTAAGGCGGAAAAAAGAAATGAAATTATTACTGGTTTAATTAAGGCTATTTCTATTTTAGATGAAGTGATTGCTTTAATTAGAAAGTCTGTTTCCAAAGAAGATGCGAAGCAAAGATTGTGTGAAAAATTTGGATTTACTGAAGTCCAAGCTGAAGCTATTGTCCAATTACGTTTATACAAGTTAACCTCAACTGATGTGCAAGCTTTAAGGGATGAACAACATCAGTTGCTTATTCGGATTACTGAACTTAAACAATTATTATCTTCATCTGATTTACAAAAAAACCATTTGAAAAAAATCTTAAGAGAATACAAAACTATTTTCAATTGTCCAAGAAAAACTAAAATTGAAAATGAAATTGAAAAGATTGTTATCAATGATTCTGATATTTTAGATAACAAAGATGTGGTTGTAATGGTAACTAAGGATGGTTATATTAAATCTACTTCTAAACGTTCTATTGAATCTAGTGAATATGGTGAAATTGCTTTAAAGTCCGGTGATATTCTAATCAACATGTTTGATTCTAATACACTTGATCAAGTAATTTTAATTACTAATGTAGGACAATATATTTCCATTCCAACCCACAAGATTAAGCAAATGAAATATAAAGACACTCCTGAACACTTAAACAATATCTTAACGATTAATTCGGCTGATGAAGTAGTAAATGCTTTTAATACCAAGGCGGTTTTGAATGTCAAAAAACTTTTATTAATTTGTACAAAGAACGGAATTATTAAGAGAGTGGATTTAAGTGATTTAACATTATCAAAGAATGCTAAAGCTTCTACGATTATTAATTTAAAAGATGGGGATCGGGTAGTAGCTGCTAGTCTTATTGATGAACATACTAAATGTCATGTTATTTGTTTAACGAAAAATGGTTTAGCTAACCGTTTTGATATTGAAGAAGTACCAGTAGTAGGAAGAACAGCGGCTGGGGTTAAAGCAATGAAATTAATGCCTCATGATGAAATTATTGCTTGTACTGTTACAACTAATCCAGAAACTGACAATTTATTAATTGCTGCCAATCGTGGATTAAAGAGAATTTATCCTCAAGCTATTTTAGAAACCCATCGAGCTAATATGGGAAGAATGATAATGAACCAAACTAAAACTAACCCTGCCTATTTAATTAATGCTTTTACCGTAGCTAATCGTGATACATTAAACATTATGGATAAGGAATTAAAAATTCATCATTTAAAATGTTCAGACATTGCTTTAAGTGATTTAGATAGCCGTTTCTCAGATAACAAAATCAAAGATATTGTATGTTGTTATAAGGATGAATATTCTTCTAAGGATTTAATTGAAACTAATGAACCGATGGTTGGCAATGAAGAATCTCACGATGATGATGATTCTCATCAAGGTCATAATGAACAAGGGAGCTTGTTTTAATGCGTAAACCTTCGAGTGTCCTTTTTTCGCTTTTCAATTATGTTCGTCCAAATATGTTTGTTAAACGGGTAGAAGATATTAATCCGATGTGGTTTAAAAAGTTAGGGATAAAATATGTTTTTTGTGATTTAGATAATACCCTAGTACCACACTTCACTTCCTTTCCTACCAAATCATCAATGTTGTTTTTAGAAGAATTACATAAATATGGGATTAAGCTAATTGTGGTATCAAACAATACCAAAAAGAGAGTGGAAAAATTTTGTATGTATTTATCACCTGATGATTTTATTTATAATGCTAAAAAACCTTTTTTAGGAAAGATTAAAAAGGTTATCAAAAAATATGATATCAATGTGGATGATGCAATTATGTTAGGTGATCAATTTGTGACAGATGTTTGAACTGCTAACCGTTTAGGTATGCGTTCAGTTTTAGTGCTACCCATTATTAGTTCATTAAAAAACAGTATGTATCATGATGAAACCAATGTCCTTTTAAGATTCTTGGAAAATTATATTTACAAAAAAATTCAATTAACTAATTCCTTAGAAGTGATTACTCACAAAATGGCGGACGACTATGAAATCTTATAACGTTAAATGTAAAGGCTGCGGCATTTATTTAAATGATGATCCTTCTTCGTTAGGATATGCTAAAAACTTTAAACCTAATATTACAAAATATTGTAAACGATGTTTTGATATTAAAAATTATCATAAGTGTGAAACTACTACTCAAAATTTAGCAGCCATTCAAGCCACTTTAGATGGTTTAGATTTAACTGATTATTTAGTGATAGTGGTGTTAGATGTTTTAGATTTGCAAAATTCCTTAATTGAACAATATCAAAATCATCCACATGTGGTTTATGTTGTGAATAAGATGGATTTACTGCCTTCTCGTCATCAACGTGAATTAACTGTTAATCATATTGTGGAAAATTTAGAAGCACTGCATTATCAATTTCAAGATATTATTTTTTGCTCCACTAAATCTCGTTCATCAATTAAGGTATTAGATGAATATTTAAAAAACCAACCATTTAAGAAAATGATTGTATTAGGGAAATCAAATACTGGTAAAAGTTCATTAATTAAAGCTTTATGTGCATTAAATAAGGTGGATGAACATTTGATTGTTTCATCCTATTTAAATACTACCAATGATTTAAATAAGGTTAAGGTTAATAAATACTATCAATTAATTGATACTCCAGGATTTATTAACAATCATAGTATGTTGAACTTTTTAGCCCTTAAAGATATTAAAAAAATCCATTGCGAAAATACTCATCATGCCAAGAATTTTCAAATTTATGAATCACGAACTTTTAAATTAGAAAATTTAGTGACGATTAATGTCTATCCTTATAAGAATGCCTGCTTAACTTTTTATATTCAAGATAACTTACATTTAGAAGCATGTAAATTAAAACCATCAATGACTTTAGCTCATCAATCAACTTCAATGAATTATTCAACATCTCCTTCGTTAGCAATAAGAACTTTTGATTTTAGTACAAAGAATACTAAGGTTAATATAGCTATTAGTGGTATTGGATTACTTTCTTTTAAAAATCTAGAAAAGATTGAAATTCTTGTCCATAAAGATGTTAATGTTAATGTTTTAACAAAGCTTTTAATTTAAATATTATTACACTAGGTTAATTTCTTGAATTAGTAATTATTTGAAATAGTTGTTTGTATCTCTTTTCAGGTGTAAACAATTAAAAAACCAGCCCCATAGAACAAGGACGGTAAAAACTTGTGTACACTACAATATAATTATGTTAAAATAATTTTGAAGAATTTGATTAGGAGTATTAACACTAGGATAATTTCCCAAATTGAAGGGATATTATTTATGTAGATACTCTTTTTTAATTTTAGTGGCATACTCAAGTTATTGTAAAGATAAAAGAAACTATAATTCTAGAATTTAATGATACGTTTTTGTTTTCTATTAAATAAGGTTAATAGACAATAAAAAACCAGCCCCATAGAACAAGGACTGGAAAAACTTGTGTACGCTACAATATTATTATGTTAAAATAATATTGAAGATTTTAATCAGGAGTATTAACACTAGGATAATTTCCCAAATTGAAGGGATATTATTCATGGAGA
>JAHHTI010000047.1 GCA_020024735.1 Mycoplasmataceae bacterium
CCTCCACTAATTTGTTTACATATTCACATAATTGATCAAAGCAATTTTTGTGTGTGCAGCAAGCATTTTATTTATTTAGCCATAGCAGAAGAGATTTTTTGCCCACCAGTTATATTCATTCATTCAGGGAATTCAACATAGTACGTTGTAGGTTTGAAATCTATGTAAATTGGAGAAATATATTTATCATACATATAACTACCAATTGCACCACCTTGAAAAAGCTGAACGTGTTCTAAACCAATAATATTAAGGTTCAATTTGTTTTCTGGAGAATAATTTTGAATTTGGTCAAAATCAATTTTAATTCCTCCGTTTTCAATTTTTTTTAGATTAGGAGGCAATATAATTTCAGTTGCTATAGAACATATAGTATCATCAGCAAATGATTCTATTTTAGTGCAACGACTAAAATCATAAAGACATTTGTTTATTATTTTTTTTGCAAATCTAAAATTCAGAATGTTTCTTAAATCAAGTCTTGCGTTTTCTAGGGTTGCTGGTAAAAGTACTTTAACTGAATGAACGTTAGGAAACATTTCAGGTTTCTCTATACTTTTTTCGTATCCAAGAGATAGACAACTTTCTATCAATGAATCACTAAAATCCAAAACTAACTCATTACCTTCAAAAGGTGCAAATCTTGCAGGATTTCGATTGGAAAATATCCATAATTTTTTCTCTCTCATAATAGCTTCTTCATCACGAGTAGGTGTGGCATCCCCAAACACCTTCACAGCTATTTTAGTAGAAGGTTCTAATAGCCCGCTTTGCTCATTTTTTTGATAATAATACACCCCTTGTAAATTAACATATTGATCTAGTTTTGTTGGTGTTTGTAATTTCCCGTCATATTCACATCCTGTTTCACCAGGACCAAGTATTGCTGCCCCTAATTCATCTCTAGATGGACTATAAACAATATTATATAAAAAATTGTTTGTTCTAGCACCACGTTCAGAAAGATATCAATGATATTCGTTTAAAGATACTTCTTGACCAGCATCATTGCGCTTGTATAGTTTTCCATTAGGAATATAAGGAGTTCAGTCGTTTTTAGGTGCTTTTAATTTTCTTAATTTATCCAAATCATTACTTTGAGTTGATGTATTCTTGCTGCTCCCACATGAGACTATTGTTGAAGCTAGAATTGGAGTAGTTACTACTACTAAACTTGTTGCTGCAAGTAAATTAATTAATCTTTTTTTATTTCATTTCATTTTAATAAACCTCCACTAATTTGTTTACATATTCACATAATTGATCAAAGCAATTTTTGTGTGTTGAATAATTATACACTTTCCCTTCAACATTAAGTGTATAAATTTGATTAACTTTATAATCTAATAAGGTATAAGTATTATCATCATCTAGATAAAATATCTTTGTTGTATCAACTGGAATTAATTTTGTTCTTAAAATATTATCAATAATTGTTTGTTCAGAATCAAAAATTGCATCAGAACTAGTTGAAATCGTTTCATCAGGATTTAATTTTATTCCAGGGTTGATGATATTTCCAGATAAATCATATAAAACTACTATTTTTTGTGGTTCAGTGATTGTTGTATCTTTGATTAAAGCCTTTATTTGATTTTTATCATTTAATAATTTAATTGAATTATTTCCAATTAATGTTGGAGCAATATCTTCATTGTTGGATAAAAATTCTCTATATTGAGTAGCCATTGGAACATTATTAGCACTATCACCTTTATAAAGAATAACAACTTCATTCGGATCAACAAATTGTTTTTTCATTACTTCTTCATATATATCTTTATTATCATATTTCATTTGACTCAAAATTTTATTATATGTATTAACGATAGTATTTAAAGGGTAACTTGTTTCTAAATTATTTTTAATTTCTGGAGTTACCTTACCTTCTGCTTCAATAAAATCACTATTTCATCCATAATTAAAAATCCAATTATTTTCCGAATCCTTGCTAATTAAAGTATTATTAGTCAACACATTGAACGAATTATTTACTGTTTTGAAACTTTGTGATACATTAATCAAACCATTTAAAATGTTTAAACTTTCTGGCGAAAAATCTAGAATTTGCTTTTCAAATGTTTTAGATTCATTTAATACTATATTTGATTTAATAGAGTTGTTTGACTGATTTACTAAACTATTCATTTTTTCAAATTTAACATTAATTTTAAATAATGGTTTATTATTAAATTCTATTATTATTGCCAATGAATTATTGAAAATATTTGGTATTAGATTAGATAATTCAGTGATTAGATTTTCAGGCAGACTATTGTAAAGTCCGATATTCTTTAGTTCAGGATTAATACTAAATGAATTTGTATAATCTTCCTTTAATACATCTTTATCCATTAATAAATATTGATTATCTTCAACTATATTACTTCCTAAATTAGTGATATCATTTGAGTTAGCAGTATTACTTTCTTTATTTTCTTCTCCTGCTTCATACTTAAAGGTTTTGTCAAAATCTAATTTAGTATTTAAAAATGTATTCATTAGATTTCTTTTTAAAATTTCTAAAACTTGATATTTAATTGATGTTTTAGGAATAGAACTCATTAAATCATTAATCTTTTCATCTAATAACTTATTAAATTCAAGTGATAACTTAACTTGATTAGTTTCTACAAATTTAGGAATAATCTCAAATGATAAATAAGTATTTGCAGTACTTTCAGTACCAACTTTTAAAATGTCAACATCAACACCATCGTCTCACCCTTTATCTTTACCAGTATAATCTAATGTAAAGGTAGTTTCTAATAAACTAACACTTGCCTCTCTCGCAATTGAATAATTAAGAACATTCAAGCGTTGAATTCAAGTTGTATTTTTACTCATAAATTCACTATTATTGATAAACATATTGAATTCTTGTAAATCAGTAAAACTAATGTCATTATATGTTAAAGAATTGCTGTTGGTATCACATGTAAAGTTTGCATTTTTCGATTTGAAGTTAGTTACTTTATAAGTTGCTCTTTTTTCTTCACCATGCATTATTAGGTTTAATTTTACATTAAATCTTTGTTGCTTCAAAAAAGCTAGTTTAGCATCGACAAAAGATTTTATTAAATCACTTAATACATCATTGAAATAATTAGGATTATTTAATATTGAATGTTCACTATTAGAAGAATAAAGTCATTGTTTACTTACTTCATCAAAATAGTTCTTTTCATATCCTTTAATAGAAAAATTTGTAAAATTTTTAAATCCAGGATTTTGAACAAGGTTTTGTACTTCATTAAAAGTTTTTCTTTTGAATTCTTGTAAATCATTCTTAGATAAAGGATTAAACTTTGTATTTCCATTATTTCTAAAGATTTCATCATCGTAATATTGCACCCCTAGCGGATGTTTAGAATTTAAAATTGATTCTTTAGCCTCTTCATAAGTAGAAAATAAGTTGTTGTTAAAATCATAATACTTATATGAAATTAATCCCGGATTTACATATGTTTTTTTTGCTTTTTGGTAGTCATATGTATAGTTTCCTAGTGCATCAACATACACAGGGTGCAATCTGGAGTCATCATATAATCTTAAGTCATTAATATTTACTAAACCTGTTGAGGGATCTAGAATAGCTTTACTTAAATTACCTAAATAATAATTGTTGGTAATTGTTTCAGGATGTTGTCTTAAATATCTTTTTGCAACATCTTGAATATTTTTAAAATATTCTCCTTCATAGATGTATCCATTTGGTTGTTTTAATGAATTAGTATTAGCTAGGATGATATTCTTATTTGCAATAACACTTGTAGGAATAATAGTAGTTAAAGTGCATGTAGCTAATGTAGTTAGCAATATCTTGTTTCTTCTTTTCATTATTTTACCTCCTTAATATTGTCACAAATTCAATTTACAAAGTCATCTCGATTATGGAATATCCGTCCATCTAATTGATATGTTTCATAAACTTTTTCACTAAAGTATGCTTTATAATCAAATTCCTTCATCAATCATGATATAGCATCATTTTTATCTAAGAATATTCGTTCTTCTTTAGCATCATTCTCAGCAATAAATGCTTGATGGTGAATGATGTTGTCTGATAAGTCACTGTATTTTGTTGTTTGGTTTAAGAACTTAGGATTTACCTTTTTTGACATTACATCAAAACTCTTATAAAATTGTTTATCCAGTTTCTTTTTGATCTTTGCTTCGCTCATTGTATTTCCATTACTATTCGGATCGATAATTATGTAGTTATAATTATTAGTTGGTTTTTGAAGTCCACCATTACTAGTTCAATAATCAGCAGGCATTTCAAATGCTTTCATACTAGGATCTATCAACAAATTATTGTTATATTCAGGAACTCTAGCATTATTACCAGTTTTGTTAAGAACAGGCAATTGTACCACTGATACAGGTTTAATTGTATCTAATACTCGTTTGATATTTTCTTTTATGGTTAATGAGGTATCACATTTGAAACCATTTCCATAAATATATTCACTTGGTGCAAAAAGTTTCTTTTCATTAATAGTTAATTTATCAAGATTATTAAAATTCATTGTTTTAATATGGTTAATAATATTTTGTACTAATTTATCTAAAGTTGGAGCTTTTAAATAATCATCTACATTGTTTTCTTTAGATAAATCTAATAAAGAATAGCAAGTCTTTACTTTATCATTTTGATATCTATTTTCAAGAATGTCATCTAATTGTTTATTTCTTAAAGTATCAATATCATTAAAGATAATTCCATTATAG
This sequence comes from Mycoplasmataceae bacterium, assembly GCA_020024735.1. Taxonomy (GTDB): domain Bacteria; phylum Bacillota_I; class Bacilli_A; order Mycoplasmatales; family Mycoplasmoidaceae; genus Mycoplasma_L. The sequence goes on from JAHHTI010000047.1 coordinate 4,735, forward strand.
TAGTATCCGTTAACAACATTAGCTCTTACAATTTCTATTGGATCAAGAAGTTTCATTGCTTCAGGACCTCTATTTAATTTTCCTCCAGGAATTAAACCAAATAAGAAAGAAACTTCTTTACCGCCATTTCAAATAAATTCTGCATCTTCAGTTTTAAATTTATATGAAGTTAATTCCATATTAAAGAAATTTCCAATAACATCTATAGCAATTGATACTCATGGCATTGCTTTAGAAATTAAACTTAATCCTTTTAAAGCTTTCTTTATTAAACATCTACTAGTTTCTTCTATTGCAATTCTTGTATCTACACTACTTGAAACAATATCTCCAATTGTCTTCAGTAGTGACACAACCCCTGAATTGTTATCAAAACAAGAAGTTTGTACATTGTGTAATTGACTATTAGAAGAAGTATCTTCTTTATAGTCTTCTAATTCATTTACTAATAAAGGAATCATATAAACAAGTGAGTTTAATATATTACTAAATAATTTATTAGATTTACTATCAAATTCATTAAATGGAACATTAATAATATTTTTCATAAAAGTTGCATTTACTTTTTCACGGATACTATCATAAGTTGATGGAGCACCAAATATGTTTTTTAAATCTATAGAAGAGTTACTAATCAATAATTTCATTTGTGATAGTATAGGCATATCAATTTCCCCATCATTTTGTGAAATTAATTCATTCATATAAGTAAAATTACGTTTAGCTAATTCATAGTAAGCAACAGGGTTATTATATTCATTTACCATTTGCGGATTCTTCACATAGTATGGAATAAAATCTTGAGCTTCCATTAAAAGTTTATTTTTCTTTTTAAGTTCATCAGTAGTTACTAAAGATGTAAATGTAATATCCTTTCCAAAGGAAACTGCAATAATTTTCTTAATAACAACATTTAAACCATAACTTCTAAAGAATGATTCAACATATAAATAAGGTAGAAGTTCTTTTAATTTTTCATCAGTAATATTTGGTAGTTTATTATTGTCATTGGTTGCATAAATTTTTTTAACGGTTTCTAAAAGATAATTGTAATCAGTTTGATAATCTTCTGAATATCCTGCACAAGTAAATGCATCCCAAATTAATTGATATCCATAAACATCGTCATCTTCTATTGTCATGTTAAATAATTTTTCAACATAGTCTTTATTAAAGTCTGATGGTTTTAAGAACGGAACTCTTGTCATTATTGCAGCTAATTGAGCCATATAATTAATGGCACCACATAATTTAGGATAATCATTAGAAATATTAGAAATTATAGTATCTATATCATAATTCAAATCCAATGTCTTATTATCAAATTTGAAGATTTTATTAAATGAAAATGAATCTCCATACTTTCCTATTAATAAAGATTGAGGAACAGCTAACTTTAAAATGTAATCATAGTATTGAGCTATTTTTGTATAGATTTTTCTTGTACTATCAATATATGTTTGGTTTACTCCAAAATTTACCATTTGATCAATTGTATGAGCAAATAAAATAGGAAGTTTTAAGAATTCTGAATACTTCTTACCTTTTCTCATTGTTTGATAGATGTTATCTAATGAATCATAAATATGAGGAAGGTCATTTCTTAATTGTTGAAAGTAAGTGCTAATTTCATCATTTAATGAAGGGACATTAATAAAAGTATTAGCTTTATCATCAGTTCTACTAATTACAGTGTCAAAAAATCTACTAATATTTTCTTTTTCTAAAGCATTATCAACAAATTTTGAATCTCTTCCTGAAATTTTTTGTCACAAAGAAGGGTCTTTCATCTTCTTAATATCACTGGAAGATTTTAAATAGTAAGGTCCTAATAAATCAAACTCATCTGCTTTATCTAAATCAACAATATAGTTTCCTTTTCCTTGATTACTTGTTACTTGAGTATAAGAAGGATCATATTGGTTTGCCCCAATATTTTTGATTTCTTCTTTTCCATAATAAGTTGTGCTAAAGCTTTCTGGTTGTTTGTATTCAATATAGTTTCTTGCATTTTGTCTAATAAATTTAGAAAGGTATTGGTAGGTTTGCGAATTAGTATCATTTAAATCTGTTTTCAATTTATCAATAGAAATTGGTAATGAAATAATATTGTTCATTCCTTTTAATACAATTGAGTTTACTACCTTGCTTGAAAGGTTTAAGTTCTTTTCTAGGTAAACAGCTAATTCGTTTTTAGATCTAAAGAACAAATTATTAAAGTAATATAATTGGTGGATTTCATAATACGAATCTTTAGCTTCTTGTTCAGTTTTATAAATTCCATTATTTGCACCACGATAAATTGTTGTTGTAGCATAGTTATTTTTAAAATCTATTTTCTTTAATTCATTAGGAATTAATGAACCATCACGGTTTAATGTTAAGTTTTTATCATTAGTTACGAATTCTAAAGTTTTAATATGAGATGATAAAGTATTTATTAATTCACTAGGTGAATTATATATTTGTGAAGTATTATCTCCATTTAATGTTCATGTGTCAGCTTCATTCACAACACTTCTTGTTTTATTCGCTATTTCAATTCCAAACTCAATTGCATCATTCTTGGAATCAAAAATATTTCCCATAAAACTATATCTAAAGTTTTGATGTTGAAGTTTAACAATCTTAGTTGCTGCCATAGCAATTGGTGAAACCATTACTATTGTTGATAATGAGAGACTTGTGATAATTGCAATTTTCTTTTTCTTATTCATATTCTTTTTCCTTTCTAAAATTTAGAGTAAATGATGTGCTTATGATAATAGTAATAACAATTATTAGAGCTATTGATATTTCTGGGAAGAGAGCATTCGGTTTATTTGTGATTTCATATATACCTTGACTACTAGATAATTTCAAATCATTTGGAGAAAGTGTGAAATCTGATAAATTTGAGAGTTTAGATGTTAGCTTTATTAAAAATTCGTTAGCTGTTTGATAAGAAGCAGAAATTATATCAACATATTTATATCATGATGTTTGATCAACAATTGTAGGATCAAAACTTTGCAAAATATTAATATCTAAATTTGAATAAGTTCCTGATTTATTTAAATATAAACTAGTATTGCCAACAAATCTCACTAATGTATCTTTAATATATTTATTATCAATAGAGGTTATTGGTACTGTTGAATTTGTATAGTAATAATTCTTATAT
>JAHHTI010000048.1 GCA_020024735.1 Mycoplasmataceae bacterium
TTCAACCACTCCAATTAATAGAAGTGAAACCTATCACTCTGGTGCAGGAAGAATTACAATTCTTGATATGCACACTTTAACCTTTGCTGAAATTCTTAATTATCCACCTGACCAAACAATTAGTTTAAAAGATTTATTTGAAGGTAAACCTTTACCATCTTTAAATTGTAAATTATCATTTAATGACATTAATCAAATGTTATATCAAGGTGGATGACCTTACATTATTAATGAAAAGATTAATAATCCAGAAGTAATGGTTAATGGATATGTTAAAACCTTATCAAATAGTAGTTTAGAAAAATATTATGATTTAAGAATTAGTAATATAGTTGTTAATAAAATTTTAAAATCAATTGCAAGAAGAATTGGTACTCAAATCAATAAAAAAGCTATTTTAGAAGATATTAACTTTTGCATTGACCACGAAACTTTAGATAAATATATTCAAATGTTTTATGACATTGATTTATTGTATAACCTAGATGCATGAAATAGCAACAACATAAGATCAAGTTATAAAATGAGAACTAAACCAAAAATTTATCTATGTGATAGTTCTTTATTTTGTTCCATTTTGAATGTGAATAATCCTAATAAATTAAATAATGATCTACATTCATTAGGATTCTTATTTGAAAATCAAGTAATTAAAGATTTGATGGCCTATGCTGAATGTTTAGATGCTAAGTTATATTTTTATCGTGATGAAAATGATAATGAAATTGATGCTATTTTAGAAATGAGGGATGGGCAATGAGCAGCCATTGAAATTAAATTATCATTACAAGCAGCAATTGATGCTTCTATCAAATTAGATAAGGTTATTAAAACCTTAAAGATGACAGGAGAACATCAAAAACCAACCTTTAGAATGATATTGTGTAATTGCTCATCTAGTATCGTAACTCCTGATGGGGTATATATTGTCCCTTATGGTTTATTAAGACCGTAATCATATCTATTGAGTTTTATTAAGCAAAAAGCCACTATTTAAATAACTAATGTTTTTTCAATAACACAGTATTCACCTTCATCAAGCTTTAAATCTGCTAATTGTAAATTACCGATACGAATACGTTGTAATGCTAATACTTCATTCCCCACATAATGAAACATTCGTTTAATTTGATGGTGTTTACCTTCGCTAATAATAATATTGCAGGTATTATTTTCAATATTAGTGACACTAAAAGGTTTTAATCATTTACCATCCATCTTCATTGGTTGTTTTAAGGTGTTTATCATTGCTTTAGTTAAAGGTTCTTTTAAAGTAACCACATATTCTTTATTGATATTTGATTTTGGACTTTTTAAAAAATGGGTAAATTCTCCATCGTTGGTTAATAGAACTAAACCGGTAGTATCCTTGTCTAATCGACCAACAATATGAACATCTTTACAATATTCAGGATCAATTAAGGCTAAAATACTTTCACCATCATTATCCACATGAGAACAAACATACCCAGCTGGTTTATTTAAGGCTAGATAAAACTTGCCTAGATGTGGAACAATATCATCTAAGATTTGAATAGTATCAATTTCCAAATTAATTTTAGTAGCCCCATCAAAACATATCTCTCCATTCACTTCAACCATTCCGCTTTTAATGATTTTAGTGACTTGATTACGGGAAAATAAAGTGTTGTGAGATAGGTATTTATCTAGTCGCATTAAAGCTTGTTTCATACAAATTTATTGTATAAATTTATCTTAATATGTTAAAATATTTTTGCACATCAGCAAATATTTATATGAATTAAATTTTATGTAGCATTTATGTGTTGTAAGTAGAAAAGCTGATTCTTTTGAAAGCATTCATACATAAAACGTTTGTAGAAAATATTCCCTCTTTTGTGCAACGGAGGTATTAAAAATGAGTAGATATACAGGAAGTATATATAAAAAATCAAGAAGATTAGGTTTCTCTTTATTAGAAAATAATAAAGAATTCTCTAAAGGTAAAAAAAGAAATTATGCACCAGGTCAACATGGTAACAAAAGAATTAAATTATCAGGTTATGGTGAACAATTACAAGAAAAACAAAAACTAATGTTTATGTATGGTTTAACTGACAAACAATTTAGAAGACAATTCTTAATTGCAAGAAAACGTGGTGGAGTATTAACTTTAGATTTATTACAAACTCTAGAATCAAGATTAGATTCATTAGTTTTTAGAATGGGATTCGCTCCTACTAGAAGAGCAGCTAGACAATTAGTAGCTCACGGTCACATTTTAGTAAATGGTAAAAAAATGGATATTCCATCTGCTATCATTCCATTAAACACTGAAATTACTTTAAAACCTAAAATGGCTAAATTAGTTAATGCAGAACAAATGATTGTCGCAAACTTTGTAAAAGTTGACAAATCTAAAATGTCAGGTGTTTTTAGTAGATATCCTGAAAGAGAAGAATTACCAGAAAACATCAATGAATCATATGTAGTTGAATGATTCAAACGTTTAGTTTAATTATTTGTATTGCCTATGGATAAAATTAAAGTCTTTTTAAATAAGATCCTATTTGAAGAAAAACTTGCAAAAGTTAAAAAAGAAAGTTTAAGGTCTTACTTAAAAGACTTTTTTTTGTATAAAAATATCTTTCTTAAATTATTAACGATTGTTTTATGCTTGATTATTTGTACTCCTTTATTCTTTTGTATTAGAGCTAATGTGCTACAAGATATTAATAGTCATCCACAATTTAACTTAGGAGCTGGGTTTAGTGCTGGTAACTCTTGACCACAAGGATGAGTTTATTTTATTAAAATCTTTATTGGCATTATCTTTCTTTTCTTAGGTTTATGCTTTAATCGATGATACATCTATATTCCAGCCTTAATTATTAGTATTAATGGTTGGTACAATGTGATTGATAAAGCTTTAGTGGATGTATGGGTTAAAGAACCTGATGTATTACATTCTCATACTGTGGTTGATTACATTTATTTAGCAGCTGGTTCTAAAATTGAATCAGTCGCTAATGTGGCTGATATCTTTATTACCATTGGTGTCTGTTTATTAGTAGTAGGTATCATTTATTATATGGTAGTGTTGTTTAAAAAAGGGGATGAGGAAGAAAACACTTCTTCAACATTAGCTACCCCAAGTATTGTAAATAATGAAGAAACTAATATTTAAGATAGTTATTAGTTAGTTATCATACAAAAAGCTGAATTATTTTAAATTATCAAAAACCATGTTTTTTTTATATAATAAATAAAACATCATGAAGAAACATCACAAGATTTTAGTTGCATCTGGAATTTGTCTTATCTTTCTCCTTGGTTTAGGTGTTGGACTTTATTTTGCACTCGCTCCAACCACTCAACAAAAACCTTCTCCTAATCCATCTAATCCCCAACCACCAACTAATCCTAATAAACCAGATTTAATGAATATGGTGCCTGATAATCAACAATTAGATTTAAAGGAACAATTAGCTACTCCTCAATCAGTAATTTTTCCTCCAAATTTTCCTGATACTAATCTTACCCAATATATTTCCCAACAAATATTAACAATTAAGGATAAATCAGGTATTGATTATGCAGCTTTAGTCATTAAAAATTATATTAATGAACATCATTTAATTAACACTCCAATTGCTAATATTAAATTAGTTCCTATTGATGGGTATACACCAGTAAGATTTAATGTACAAATTATTGCGAACCAAGATTTTACCCAAGTTCCAACCGGATTTACTAAAAGTAACAATGGTTTGCAATACATCTTAACTTCTACCACTTACTATCCTTCTAAATTATCTAGTGATAATGTTGTAGAAAGCCAATATGAAGGTTTTCACCAACAAGCTTATTTCTACAAGAAAGACATTAATACTCATAAACGGACTTTAAATGATGCTACTTATGAAACTGAATTAAATAAGCTTTATAAGCCTTATGGTTTTAAATATCCAGGTTATGATTGTAACTACGAATTAAAAGCTCCGAAAAATCCCTATGTACCTGATGGGTATTTACAACTTCCAGATGGAAGAAAAATTGATATGGAAAAATTGGTATATGATGAAAAACCACCAGAAAGAAATGAAAAGGGTGAACTTTATCCTGGATATGCTGATGGGTATTATATTAGAGACCAAATAAAAAACAATAATTTTAAAAAGCACCCAGCTGCTGAAAACTTTTATTCCCAAAATGTTTTACCAGATACCCCAGCTATTGATACTGAGTTTATGATATCGACTGCTCCTTCAGGAATTAGAGCATTAGGGCTTTATGCACCTGCTGGAGAATTAATCAAAATTCAAATATCTCGTGATACTTACCAAATAGCTTCACAATGTAATATGCAAGTGGCTATTGAAATTAATGAAAACTATTGAAATAATCGATATCTAAGACCAGACTCTGGAAGAGTGTCTAATCGTTATCCTAAGGTTGCTTCTACTTTTGTAATTAGTATGAGTGATTGAGTATTAAATGGTGATCATTATGAATATGCCTTTGGAACTCCTTTTGGTGGTAATATTTCCATCCGTTTCCCTAGACCTTATATCATTGGTAATGATACTTTCACCTTTGGTGATATTTTAACTTTTCAAATTAACAATGCTGTGAAATCACTAGCATACTTTGATGGCTTTACCACTGAAGCTGATTGAAAGCAACAAATTAAAGATGTTATTGACCGTAAAATTACTTCTCCAAATATTGCTATCTTATCAACCTTATATAAAGCTAATATTCCTTTTAGTGATCCTTTAAATCATGTTTGTGGAGAGGTTAATATTAATGATTTTGTTTATCCTCGTAAGTCTTGTAAAAAGTGAAATGATTTTTTACTATTAAGTAATAATTTCAAAGGTAATTATCAAGGTTACTCTCGTGTGCAAGCTCTTGATATGAAATTTTGTGATGATATTTGAAAAAGTGCTGCTGCATGAGGTGGATCAATGGTTTTCTATTGTCCAATTAAATGAGGAGCTAATACTTTCTTAAAGGGTGGAGAACCGGTTACCTTTAAAAATTGAGGGGTAATTCACGAAATTAACCACAATTTTGAATTAAACAAAGCTTTCTTTAAATTACATACTCATCCTGAAACTAACATTGTAAACCTTTTTAATTTAAGCATCCTATCTAATAGTGGACGTTTCCGTAGTGAAGTCAATGTGAATGATGGTTTTTATCAACCTGAATATTTTACTAACCCTTATGTTGGTTCATGAGAAAAACTATCATCAATGTTTAATGTCACCCGGATTATTCGTAAATTAAAGCAAGAATTTATTACTAATCCTTCTACAGCTATTAATGAATGAGTTTTTTATGCTGCTTTAATTTATACCTTAGGTAGTAAAAACTTTAGTGAATTTGCTAATTACAATATTAATGTATTCCCTAATGAAAACAACCCTCAATGAACACCAATAAAATTCATTGCCTTTATGTCACATTATTTCAACACTAATTTATGATACTTATGTAAAGATTCCCCTCCATGAGCATCAGCTGATAGTAATGCCCCACCAAAAGATGCTTGACCACAAGTCAAGGATTTAACTGCTGAAGATAAACAATTACTTGATGAATTAGATAAAAGATATCCAGCCATTGATTTCATTGCTAATCAATATGCAACCGGGCAATACTTATATAATATGAAGACAGAAAAATTTGATTACACTTCAGATATTACTGCTGCTTATCAAATTCCTGCTTTTGCTCCTTATACCTTTGATTTTGAAAACTATATTGTTTGTGCTAACCCAAATTTTGAATGGGATAAAATCTATTTTAATCCTACCACTAAATTAGGAGGGACATTAAAGTTAGATGAAAATAATCACAAGCGTTTAATTTATACTCCTAATCCAAAACAAGCAGATGCCATTGATGAATTTAATATTGTGATTGCTCCTACGGAAGCTTCCAAAAAAAAGTTACCTGCTAATTATGTTCCTGGATATTCATGAAAAATCAAAGTGAGACAAAATGTCAATAAACCAGTGATAACTAGTTATCTTCCAGTTGAATATCCAGCTAAACAACCTGATGATAAAAAAGTTATGAAACAAATATTAGATACTCTTCTTCCAAGTAGTACTAATGTTAGAGATACATTACCAGAAGATTTACAACTACAAGCATGATCATCTAATCCAGTTATGCAACCTTTTGATGACCAAACAATTATGGCCTTATCAATGGGTAAGATTTCTTTATGTAAATATGAATTTAATTATGTAGTCCCAGAAACTAGTAATTATTACTTCTCATCTAAATGAGATGATGGCATCAAGATAATGATTGATGACAATTTATTCTTTGAAAAAGTAGCTAATGGACAAACTGCTTACTCTACCATTCCTACACCTGTTTCATGAAACAAAGGTGATGTGCATAAAATTAGTATTGCTTTAACTAATATCACACCTCGAAATAAATCACCTGAAAAAGGTATCTTTGATCTTAAATTAACTAATCAGCCTGATTTAACTGCTGCTAATACCAAAACTTTTGATTTAGCTAACCACATCCTCTCACCAACCATTGATAGTGCTAAAACTTCAGCTGAATTAGTTAATAATTATTTAAATGGACAACAATATCAATACCAAGATAGAGAAATTGATTATAGTGCATACCAAACCACTTCTCATAAATATAATAATAATTATGCTGATTTAATTCCTACTGATGAATACGGTTATATGTCATCGAAAATCAGAGAAGCTAACACTTTTTTTAAACCTCGCAAAGACTTTACCATTAGAAAACCTGTGTTACCTTACAAAGATAATAAAACAATTGTCTCTACCAATATCGGTTTAACTTTTGAAAAACCTCAAAGTGTAGGGTCATTCATTATTAATGAACCTTCTCAAAATAAAAATTTCTTTCCAAATGTTATCAATGCCACTCTTACCATGTGAGATGGGCAAGTCAAAGTTTTTAATAATATTCAATTAACTAATAATGGATATGTCTTAGATCAAGTCTACCAAAATGTTACTAAAGTTGAATTTTTTATTGGCCATTATGATACCCAATCTAAAGGGTTATCCATTGGAGCAATTGATGTTTATCAAGAAACTACTTTTAGCAACCCTATTCCTAATGATAATATTTATTATACATGAACTGAAAACTATTCTCCTAATGATAAAATTAATTCAGCTTTAAAAACAGATAAAGAAAGATGAGAAACATGAAGACCAAAATTTCCTCTTTATCATGGACCTGAAGATTATACCTATGTTATTTCAAAAATTTGTACCCAGTTTGTTAATCCTCAAACTTTAACTGCCATCGAAATGACCAAAGGAGATTATTGACAAGCGTACTTTCCTGAATATTGAAATGTTAAACTAACTATGCTAGATGGTTCAGTAGTAGATTTAGGATGACAAAAAAACCACTCTTTATCCTTATCCTCAGTAATTATTGACTTTGATGGTCAAACCTTCCATAATGTAACAAATGTGGATATTGATGTTATGCATTCAAGAACTATTCATGGTAAAGAAGAACCTGAAAGAAATGGGATTTCTATTGGACAACTGAAGTTTTCCAAAACTCCTTTAAATATTAGTAACGGGATAGGTATGAATAATCCTGCGATTAAATTAAATGGAAAAATTGTTTATGAAGAAAATGATCCTACAGTGAACTACACTAATATCAATAGTCATTACATAAAATCAACAGGAGTAGGAGATATTATTGAATTTACTTTAACCAATACTGACTACTTTAGAATCTTTGGAAGAAAGAATGTTGGTGATGGTTTATTTGATGT
>JAHHTI010000049.1 GCA_020024735.1 Mycoplasmataceae bacterium
CTCCAATACATGAAGAAATAACTAAAACTATCGCTGATAAAAATCCAATTTTTTTCTTTTTATTTGCCATACCTTAATAAATTGTATACGAAGTAATTAAAATAATTAATTATTTTAATAAAAGTAAATTTAAATTAAAAAAACCTACCTCAATTGAGATAGATTTTCATACCTAAAGTGATACTAAATAAATATTATTCATTAGCGTTTGAATCTCATCAACCATGAGAAACTCAAAGATTTAAGATAACCTTTACTTCTTTAGAGAAGTCAACTGATCCTCATCTACCAACACCACCATGAACAGATGCTTCAGTGAATTTAGAATCTTTAGTTAAAGATACCATTGGGATTTGTCCTTCGTAAGTGTTAGCTTTGTTGTTGATAAACATTAATTGAACACCACTTGGGATAGTCATATTTCTGATTGCCATATTATGACCATTCATGTAAATTCTGAAGATTACATTTGGTTGTGCTTCGCCAGTTACTGAGTCTGTAAGTGTTTTCATTTGTAATTCAGGATTTTCAACATCATCAAAGATGAAGTCTTGATTTAAGTTAATTGCATAAACTCCTGAGTCAGTGTTATCCATTCAGTCATATTCTCAAGCATTAATTTTCTTTAATGTTCAAGCAACATCTACACTAAGTTTATTACTTTCATCATAGAATGGATTAGGTGTTCCATCTGGATTTGTTTCTGAAGGTAGAGTAAATTTATAACTTGCATCGTTTTCTTTGTAAACACCTACATTATCATTTCCATTACCATCTTCATTTACGTTTGATGCAGAGTGTACTCTAATTGTTTGAATAGTGTAATCAATGTTATGAATATCTACTACAAGGAAGATTTCTTCTCCAACAGCAAAATCACTTGCAATAGAACCGTCTTTAAATGTTACAGTTCCTTTTGATTCATCTTTATTGTTAATAGTTAATCTATATTTATTTGATATTGGGTCTTTAGGACTTACACTAAAGTTTGCCATATTTTCAAAATTGGCAAGTTGTGTTGTTGGCTTTGAAACAGCAGTTGTGTTGTTGCTATTAATAGCTTGCACAGCAGCATAACTTATACCACCGATACTACCAGCTACTAATAAGCCAATAGATAATTTTTTTAGAAATTTGTGATTCATATTTTTTCTCCTTTACACTATAAATTTTAAACGAAAATATCAAAAAAAAAAAAAAAACGGGAGCTGGAAAAAATGGCTTAAAAAAGTGTCGTTTGTTCTTCATTGAAATAATGCGATTTTCTTGTAGAATAAATTTAAGGAGGGATATTTTGCAACATTATAAAAAACATTACATATGAATCGGAAGTATCACTAGTATATTATCAATCATTGCTATTGGTGCTTCAATTATTCCTTGTAGTACTACCAATAACACTATCTCTACTACTCAAAATGTTAAACTGAATAATAAGTTACTAACGCATTCTGATATTTCAAGTTATTCAGTTCCTAACATTACCAGTGTTCAAATCAAACTAAACAATGATCAAACCCAATTTATCCCAGGAGAAATGATTACTGCTACTGTTATTATTGAACCATCAAATATTAGTGGTATTGAATATGAATGATATTTAGATGGTGCATTAATCCCTAATCAAAATAATAAAACTTCTAATAAATTTGTCTTCCCTGTAAGAGAACAAGATAATGGCAAGACACTTACTGTGAAGATTTTATATAACAAAAAGGAAATTAATAGTGCAACAACTGTATTAGAAGTGGCTGAAGCCGAAAAACCATCAACTAATCACCAAAATTCCATTAGCACCACCACTATAATTGTGATTGGTGTTGTCGGAGGAGTAATTCTATTGGGATTAATCCTACTAATCATTTCCATCGTAGGAAAACGTAAAAATAAAAGATATTAATATTTATTGTTAGTAAAAGGAGGAGTAATGGGAACTAAAATTAAGAAAATCATATTTTCACTTGCCTTATCTAGTTGTATCCCTTTAACTACAACTGCCATTACTTCTACCAACCATCTTACATCTAACAACTTGAATAACCAATCTATAGCCAAAGAAACTCGTTCCCCTTCAATTCCTTTACAAAGTGTTAAATTATCAGGAATAAAATGAAAATATAAAGTAGGAGAATCACTACTAGCAGTAGCAGTCCCTACACCAGCTGATGCCACTAATGTTAGCTATGATTGATTTGTTGGCAATGCATTATACGACCAAACACACAAAGCTACCTTATCGTTTAATATAACTGAAGAAAATAGAAACCAATCAATTTATGTAATTGCTAGACAAAAGAATGGTTCATCTTATAAATCACAAGAATTTTTAATTGTTGTTGAAAATAGTGATGGTACTGTCACTATCCCACCTTTTGGTCCTAGACCGCCTGTTAATCCCTATCCACCAGCTCCGCCACCTCCACCACCACCTTCTAAAACACTAATTGATAAAGTGAATGAACAAAAATATAATATTTATCCTTCCTCTTCTAGTGTTAGTGAAACTGAATTTAATAGTATTAATAGTAGCAATTTGTTGAATAACATTGTCATTCCTCACATTACTTATAGTGAAAAGAACCAATTACATGTAGTTAGTAGCTCATTTAGACCAAATAAACCGTATATTTCTTTTCAATTAACCGATAATAGACAAATTAGTGATACTATTTCAGTTAGATGAAATATTTATACACCTCCTTCACCATCACCTACACCACCTACTCCAACTCCACCTACTAAATCTTTAATAGATAAAGTAAATGAGCAAAAATACAACATACATCCTGCTTCTCCTAGTGTTAATGAAGCGGAATTCAATAGCATCAATAGTACTAATCTATTAAGTAATATCGTGATTCCTAACATTACTTATAGTGAAAAGAACCAATTAAAAGTAGTCAATGGTTCATTTAATTCCAATAAACCATATATAACTTTTCAATTAACGGATAATTGACAAGTGAGTGATACCATTTCAGTTAAATGAAATATTTATACTTCTACTCCTAGTCCTTCTCCAATATTAAATAATGTAACAATTATGAATATCTTACCGAATTATCAAGAAGGGCAACAAATCAATGTTTATGCTAAAGTAGATGGAGTAGATACATCATTAGTCTCTTTTGATTGAAAAATTGAAGGGAAAGGAACATTAAGCAATAGAAGTTCATTCTCTTTTGAAGCATTAAAGGAATATGATGGTAAAAATATTGAATTAGTAGCATATTACAATGGTGTTACTAGAAGAACACAAAAACAATTACATATTAAAAGTAATGTAATAGAAAGTACCAATACTCCATTTTATAAAGATCCCTTATTTTTTAAAATTTTGTGTATAGCTGTTGCTGTAATTATTGTCTTAATTCTATTAGGTTTCTTAATTAAAATCATCAGAGATAGAAGATATTAACATTCCTCGTACTTTAATCTTTGTTACTATTGTTACTTTTTTTTACTATCCATCCAATTTGATAACTATATTCTAAATATTCCTTTTTATATTAATATAAAAAGAGTAAAATAAAATATTACTATGAAAAATGAAATTATTATTAAAGGTGCTAGAGAAAATAATTTAAAGAATATTGATGTTAATATTCCCAAGAATAAACTAGTTATTATTACAGGTCTAAGTGGTTCAGGAAAATCATCATTAGCTTTTGATACAATTTACGCAGAAGGTCAAAGAAGATATCTAGAGTCGCTATCTTCCTATGCTCGACAATTTCTTGGTGGAAATGAAAAACCTGATGTAGATAGTATAGAAGGATTATCTCCAGCCATTGCTATTGACCAAAAATCAACTAATCACAATCCACGTTCTACTGTGGGGACTGTAACAGAAATCTATGATTATTTAAGAGTACTATTTGCTCGATTAGGAAAACCACATTGTCCAAAAGGCCACGGAATTATCAAAACCCAAACCTTAAAACAAATTGTTGATCAAATTTTTACATATCCAGAAGGAACAAAATTACAATTATTAGCTGTTATTGCTACTAATGAAAAAGGAACTTATGCTAAAGAAATTGAAGAATTAAAGAAAAATGGATTCTTAAGAATTAGAGTTGATGGCACTATTTATGACTTAGATGACAAAATAGAAATCAATAAGAATGATAAACACAACATTGAATTAGTCGTAGATAGAATTGTTCTTAATCATGATTCAGAAACTCGAAGTAGATTGAATGATTCAGTGGAATTAGCATTAAAAGAAGGAAATGGAAAAATTATTGTACTAGCTAATGAAGAAGAGACATTCTTTAATGAAAACTATTCATGTGATGCGTGTGGTTTTAGTATTCCTGAATTAGAACCACGTTTGTTTTCTTTCAATTCACCCATTGGTGCTTGTGATGTATGTAAAGGATTAGGATTTACTTTTGAACCTGGAGTAGAAAGAATCTTACCTAATCGTAAATTAAGTATTTTAGATGGCGGAATTGATTATTTTAAAAACATTGTTGATACTACTAATTTAGACTGACAAAGATTTAAAGTGCTATTAGATTATTACCATATTCCTATTAACAAACCATTAGAACAATTAAGCGAAGAACACATTAATATTATTTTGAACGGATCGCTTGAACCTATTGAATATTCTATTAAATCTGCTAGTGGTAATATTTATCGCAAACACGAATATATTGAAGGTATTTCTGCTTTAATAAAAAGAAGACACTATGAAACTACTAATGATTTAGCTAGAGAGTTCTATTCTAAGTATATGGTAGAGACAGAATGTAAGCACTGTAAAGGAAAAAAGTTATCTCCAGCAGCTTTATCTGTTTTGATTAATAACAAAAATATTATTGATTGTACAGAAATGTTTATTGATAATTTAATTGACTTTATTATCGGTTTAGAATTAAATGAAACAGAACAACAAATTGGTAATCTTTTATTGAAGGAAATTACTAACCGTTTAAGCTTTTTAAAAAACGTTGGTTTAGATTATTTAACATTAGCAAGAAAAACTGCTACTTTATCTGGTGGAGAATCTCAAAGAATTCGTTTAGCAACACAAATTGGTTCTTATCTAACAGGTGTATTATATGTTCTAGACGAACCTTCTATTGGATTGCATCAAAAAGACAATGATAAATTAATTGATACTTTAAAAGTGATGCGTGATTTAGGAAATACTTTGATTGTAGTAGAACATGATGAAGACACTATGAGAGCTAGTGACTACATTATTGATATGGGTCCAGGTGCAGGAGTTGAAGGTGGACATATTATTTCTGCAGGTAATCTAGAACACATTATGAATGATGAAAAATCCTTAACTGGACAATACTTATCAAAGAAAATGAGAATTGAAGTTCCTAAAACTAGAAGAGGTGGCAATGGTAGTAAACTTATTCTAAAAGGAGCTAAAGGAAATAACTTAAAAAACGTGGATTTAACTATTCCACTAAATAAATTTGTAGTAGTGACTGGTGTATCAGGTTCAGGAAAATCTACACTAATTATGGATACACTAGTTAAAGCTATCCAAAAATGTAACTTTGATCCTTTTGCCGCGCCTTTACCATATCGTGACTTTATTGGAGCTAATCACATTGATAAATTAATCATTGTTGATCAATCACCTATTGGAAGAACACCACGATCAAATCCAGCTACTTATGTGGGAGTATTTGATGATATTAGAGATTTATTTTCTAAAACACCAGAAGCTAAAGCTAAGGGATATTTGAAAGGAAGATTCTCGTTCAATGTCAAAGGTGGACGATGTGAAGATTGTCAAGGTGACGGATTAAAGAGAATTGAAATGCATTTCTTACCTGATGTTTATATTAAATGTGCTTCATGTAATGGTAAGAAATATAATGAAGAAACATTAAAGGTAAAATACAAGGATAAATCTATTTACGACGTCTTAGAAATGCCTATTAGTGAAGCTTGTGAGTTTTTTAAGAATGTTCCTCAAATTCATAGCAAAATTAGATTGTTAGTCGATGTTGGTTTAGGATATTTAAAACTAGGAGCAAGTTCTACGAGATTATCAGGTGGAGAAGCTCAAAGAATAAAGTTAGCAAAATATTTACAAAAGAAAGCAACTGGAAAAACTTTATATGTTCTGGATGAACCTACTACTGGATTACATACTCATGATATTGCTCAACTAATTAAAGTTTTAAATCGAATTGTTGATAAAGGAGATAGTATCATTGTGATTGAACACAATCTAGATTTAATTAAAGTGGCAGATCATATTATTGATATTGGACCAGATGGTGGAATTCATGGTGGACAAATTGTTGCTACTGGAACACCTGAACAAGTAGCAACTAGCTTAGATTCACATACTGCTAAGTATTTAAAACCTTTATTGGATGAAAGCAAAAAACTATAATATTTTGTGAAAAAACCATCACTTTAACTATAATATTTTGTGAAAAAAGTGTCATTTTTACTATAATATTTTGTGAAAAACATTAGTTTAACTATATAATAGTTACATGTATTTAAAAAGAACAATTGAAAAAGATATAGAGAAATGAATTAATTCTGAATGTAAAAAACCATTAGTTATTTTAGGTGCTAGACAAGTTGGTAAATCTACAACCATTCAAACTATTGCTAAAAAACACTACAAGAATGTTTATTACATTAGTTTTATGGAAGAATACAAGAAACCATCATTTAAGAGTTTTAGAGAAGTTCCTAAATTTGATGTACTTATCAAGTATTTAGAAAGTTTATATAATCAAGTGATTAGTTTAGATGCAAATACCCTAATCATTATTGATGAATTCCAGGAATGTCTAGAGTTCTATACTGAACTCAAATACATTAATGAAAAATTAAAATTTAAAAATATCGTTTGTTTAGGTAGTTTCTTAACAATGAAAGTATATGCAAGTGGAATTTCAGTGCCTGTTGGGCAAATTGATTCATTAAATATGTATACGTTAAGTTTTGAAGAATTTTTAATGAATATAAATGATTTTGTATATCAAAAGTTTGTTAATTGTTTTCACAATCAAAACATTGATGAAATGGACCATTTAGAATTTTGCAAATACTTTAAAATGTATCAAATAGTTGGAGGATTTCCAGAAGCAATTAAAAACTTTATAGAAAACAATGAAAGTTATATTGCTGCTAGAAATGTAAATAAAAATATCTTAGATAAATATGAAAGTGATATCACTAAATTCCTAGATAAAAAAGATACCGTAAAGGCTAACAATATTCTCCTAAATTCAATTCTATTTATGGGAAATGAAAATAATACATTCACATTATCCACCATTAAAACAGATGCAAGATATAGAGATTATGAATTTGTTTTATTGCTATTAGTAAAGTCTTTTATTTGTTATAAAGTAGATAATTGTCAAAATCTAATATTTCCTTTACGTCCTAGAGATGTATCATCTAAATTCAAAATTTATCTATGTGATATGGGATTAGTAAGTGCTTATTACTTAATTGATGAATTTAATATTGATTCAAAAGAATTTAATAACATTAAAGGAAATATGACAGAAGGATATATTATTTCAGAACTATATAGAAACAACCTATTGCCTTATTATCATTCATTCACTATTGGAAGTAATACCTATGAATTAGATTGTGTTTATCAAGATAATGAATTGATCCCCAAAGTA
>JAHHTI010000005.1 GCA_020024735.1 Mycoplasmataceae bacterium
CTTGTATCTAGTATTGATTGTACAATACTGGTCCAAAAAGATAGGGTACTCAACATAAATTAATGAAAAATGATTAAATGAGAATCGTCTAATTTTTTTCTTCCTGCTTTAGCAAAAGGTTGTTTATCTAGTTCTACTAAATCTGCTGTAAAGTGTAATGAAAGATGTGTTAGGTATGTACCAATTCCATAGAAATCAATTGGAGCATCATCCTTGGCAAATTGTGTAATAGTTTTTAAATTATTATTACATAACCAAAATCTCCAATGGGTGCATATTGAGTTTCAAAGTATGGAAAGTTAGATACAATTTTGTCTTGCAATGTATCAAAAGCAGAAACACCAAAGGTTCTTCATGCTAGTAAACAAAAGATTAAGACAACGAAGGAAGAAATAAATACTCACAAAGTAGCTTTTCTTCTACCAGTCATTTGAACTTCATTACCTAAGTCAAAATGAGTTCAATTGTTTCTAATATCATAAACCACTGATTTGTTAGCATCCTTTTTAACTTTTCATGCATATCATGTTACATAAGAAATAGCTAGAGCAGTTAATAATAATACCCAATGGCTCGAAAAGCAATTCCAGTAGAAGTTTGGATAACTTCTGCATTCATTGCACTATTAATTCCATCTACAGCAATTGGAATTTTAAAAGGATTCAATGTTGAACCCACTGTACCAATACCACATCCCAACATAATAACTAGGAATCCAGTTAAGGCATCAAATCCCGCTGCACAGAAGACAGGAATTAAAATTAAGTAGAATGGAATAGATTCTTCTGCCATTCCAAAAGTCGTCCCACCGGCTGAGAATAAAATCATAATAATTGGAATCAATCAAATTTCTTTGCCATTCATTTTTTTAATTAAACGACCAATACCAGCTTCTAATGATTTAGTCTCAAAGACTACATAAACGAAAGCACCTATCACAAGGATGAAGAGAATCAAGTTAGCTTTTTTTGCAAACGAGGAAAGGATTACATGGAATACATCTAGTATTCCCATAGCATTAATGACACCTGAAACCTCTTGTGTTGTAATAATTGCACCTGTTGTAGGGTCATATGTGGGTTTAATATTTTCTATTCAAGTCGTTTGAACACCACTTCAATGTAGAATTCATGTCATCAAGATCAAGAAGATAATGATACCTATCAAAATAGCAAATGAAGATGGCATCTTAAACTTCTTACCCTTGAAAAAGTTTTTAAATTTGTTTTCTTTTAATTCATTTGTTTCATTAGTTTTAAGCATAATTATTGTGCCATTAATTTCTTAATGTCCTCTACAGATAAGCCAGCTAAGCCCATTTTGTCTAGTGTTCTACCTTCTTTGAAATAATCTACACCATTATAGGCTGAAGCAATTCAAATCAAGGATTCAACTACCTTAACATTTAAACCAGCTAGTCTAGCTAATTCAAAACATGGTACTAATAAATAAGGAACTTCTTCAGTAACATATCTATGTTTAGAACTGTTAGGTGCTGATTGCAATTTCACATGTGTTTCAGATTTTCTGTTGAAATCATAAACAGTAGTTTCATGACTTGCATATAAACTGTTCATTGCATCTAATTCAGTTTCTAAATGTCAGCCATAAGCTTTACCAACTGATAATCTTTCAGTATCCATTACCTTACAAGCTTCAGCTGTAGCTGTTGAACAACAGTCTTTATAGTAATTGAATTGACCATTAAAGTTTTCTAATAATCCAATGTTACAAATAGTCATTAGTGGGTGTCCACCAAAGTTAATATTTTCTAATCCTGCTACAATTGGATTAGATAGCACTTTAATAGGTAAAGGCAATACTTCATTTAGGTATTCAGAAATTTCATTTGCTTCATGTTTAGGTCAAATTGACATTGGTAAAAATTCTTTTAAACCTAGAATAGCTATTGTATTTTCTTCATGTAATCTACATGCTCATGGAATAGAAATAGCATCAACAAATGATAATTTTAAATTTTTGTATTGAGGGTTTTTATTTAGATTGTTTCTAATTACTAATGACCCATAGTTACCAGGCATTAAGATAATCACTTGCCCATCTTTAAGGTAAGGTAATAATTCATTGAATAGTAATTCTTGAGCAAATGAAGGGCAAATAAATAATACATATTTACTAAATTCAGCAGCTTCTTTTGCATCTGTAGTTGCTTTAACAATTTTTTGTTTTCCTGGAAAACACATTTTGCA
The DNA here is from genome assembly GCA_020024735.1 of Mycoplasmataceae bacterium. Classification (GTDB taxonomy): domain Bacteria; phylum Bacillota_I; class Bacilli_A; order Mycoplasmatales; family Mycoplasmoidaceae; genus Mycoplasma_L. The sequence continues at coordinate 2,211 of JAHHTI010000005.1, forward strand.
TTCAAATAGTTCTTCGAGTGCAATGATTTCATTATTGTGTTTTTGTATTGTTTTAATTTGTTTGTCAAATTTAGGAGTGTCGTATAAACAAACCTCATGTCCTAATTTTGCAATATGGTAGGCAGCTGTAACACCACCATTACCAGCACCAACAATTGTAATTTTTTGTGCCATAATATATCTCCTTTTCTTTTACACTTTCATTATAAAGTCTCAAGCAACTAGAGAGTCAATAGCAATTTTGAAATTAATAAGAGTATATAAAATGTTAAAGAAGTTTTAGGATGCATCTTGCTCATTTAACATAGTTATATGTTATGATTAATTTGTCGTTGAAAAGAAATATCAAAAAATGAAAGAAAAATATCACTTTTGAAATACTTTTAAAACTTATTTTCCTGATAGTAAACATACTTGAAAGAAATTTATTTTAACTTCATTGCCTGCTATTTTAGCTGCACTAGTATTTTCTCTTAATTCCTTTATTGATAATTTTATGTCTACTAATATTGATGGAGGAAATCAAGCATTAGCATATGCAAATACATGAACTGAATTATTAGTAGGTATCATTGGGATAACATCAATGGTTGGAAGTGTAATTTTTGCTCAATATTTAGGAAAGCGAGATTTTTTAAAAGTAAAAGAAGTTATTAATGTTAGAATTCTTTTTTCTCTTTCGATTGCTTTATTATTTGCAATACCTGCATGAATTGCTCCAATAGGTATGGTTCAATTAATTTCAGGATTTGACCCTAATTTAAATGGAGACTTAATAAATATTAGAGATTCCTCAGCTTTATATTTACGGATTATTACAGCTTCTTGAATATTAAATACATTATGATACACATTGGCTATGATTATGCGAGAAAAGCATCATGCAACTGCTTCCTTTATTGCTTCTGTTATTTCTTTAATTACTAATATTATTCTAAATTCTATCTTTGTTTATGGTTTGCATAAAGGGTTAGAATTTCTAGCAATTTCAACAATTGTTTCTAATCTTTTTGGAATGGGTTTTGTGATTATTTTTATTTATTGAAAAGATCGTGAAATTGCTATTAATCCATTGAAGATTTTCTTTATCAGTAAAGAAGTTTTATCTCATTTCTTTAAAAGAATTAGTTCCTTTATTTTCTTAACAATTGGTTCATTAGCAGTCAATTTAAGATTTGTACTTTGAAATAAAAGTTATCCCACTGGATCAATAGGTGAAGTTTGTTATCAATTATCAGCTGCTAACATTTTAGGAATTACTGGAATGTTCTTTAATATTTTTTGAACAACTTTTGAATCCATCAGTTCTAATGTCGCTATTTATGTAGGTAAAGAATTGGGAAACAATAATTTTGAAGAAGCAAAAAAGAATGCAAAAGAATTACAGGGTTTCCATTTAATTGTAGCTTTCATTATGGGATTATTGTTCTTCTGTTTTTCTTTTGCTATTGAACAAATGGACTTTTTAGCAGATGGTTATAAAAAGTCATTAGAACAATATTTAAATAAAGATCCTAGTTGTGTAAATAAGGAAGAAATCATTAATAATGCTATTCAACTATTCCTAAGCACAATGAAATATACTACCTGACCTCTAGCATTCTTTATGCCGATGTTTATTTGGTTTATTACTAGAAATAGAGTTATTTCCTCTGGTGGTTATACTCGAGTAGTAGCAATAACTGAAGCAACTGCTGGTATTTTGCAATTAGGATGATTAGCGTTAACAGGTTTAGTATTTAACAGTGATGCACACCCATTAATTTTCCCTTTAGCTTATTTCATTTTCTTCTTAGCTGATATTCCAAAATTCTTTGTTTATGAAATATTAAACAAGAAAATTGATTGAGTAAAAAATATTGTTCATGAAGATGAAATTAATATTATAGATACTGATATAGACGTTAATAAATTATAATCTTTGAAAAAAAGAGAAAAATTATTATCAGTAAAGAAGTTTTATACTATTTAAAATCATAAAAATCTTCTAAAAATCTATCAATATTTAATTCATTTAGTAAATATATTTTATTATTAGTTTCGGGTTCAAATTCAACATCAGTAGAACAAAAGAAAACAATACGAGCTCTTGATTTTGGAAGATATTTTTTTACTTGTTTTAATAATTTATCATATGTGTATCTTTGAATAACACCATTTTTTAAAATAGTATTAATACTTTTTGATTTATTATCTCAAACTAATTTAGTATTCTTTTTACCATAATAAAGTATGTAGAAAATTTCTTGTTTGTGATTCATCGCTATGTATTCACTAACTCATACATATGATTTATCATCTATTGATCCAGGTGTAATTCCTAAAATATTTTTATTAACTTCAATTACTTCAGCTATTGGTGAAGAATCAAGTACAGTTTCAAATTTTCTTTCTAAAAAATTTTTTAATTCAATCTTGTTCATATTTTGATTATACAAAAATAACTAATAATTTATAATTATTACATGAGTAATAATAATCAAGCGTTAAGTGATAAATTAAAAAATTTGATTAATGTCCCTACAAATGACTATTGTATTAACGCTAAATCTAAAAGCAAACATTTTGATTTAACAAAGTATTTTTCTTTTCAAGAATTAATCAGTTTTATGAAAAATGAGGAAAATGTTTTAAAGTTTGATGGTTCACAAGAAATAGTAAAACTTTATTCATTACATAAGTTAGCAACTAATGTATTAAAAGAAACTGGTAATTGACCTTTATTTTTTAGTCGTTATTTTTTTCAAACTAAGTTAAGTAATGGAAAAACTATCTTTGCTCCATTATTGTTGAAAAGATTAAAAATAGATAAGAATTTTGACACATACTCAATGTATTTAGCCGATGATGATTTTGTTGTTAATGAAAAACTTTTAACTTTTATCGAAAGAGAATGAAATGTCAATCTGGATGAGTTATTTCAGCTTGATGATAAAGATGCAAATATTGATCAATACCTTGATAAATTACAAGTGATTCTAAATCATAAAGTGCATATAATTTCTGTTGATGAAGATACTTCTATTTTTGCGGAAGATGATTTTTTTATTGTTGATACTTTTATAGCAGGTGTTTACGAACCGGGTGGTGGTAAATTAAAGGATGATTTATTAAAAATAATTAATGAAGGTATTGATCCATTTGATGTAAAAAAAATACACGGTGAAAATTATTATAGAGAAGCAGAACTTAAAGAAGAACCTATTTTTCAAATATCTAATAATCTAAATCTTTATCAAAAATATGCAATAAGATCTGCTCTTGTTGAGGATACAGTAATCCACGGGCCACCAGGAACAGGAAAATCTGAAGTAATTGCTAATATTATTGCAAACATTATCATCAATAATAAAAATGCATTAGTTATTAGTGAGAAAAAAGCTGCATTAGATGTAGTTTTAGATAGAATACAAGAATTAAAAGTTCTTTCGTTATCTTTGTATGATGATGAAAAAAATGAGTTTTTTAATAACATTGTTAAAATTTCAGATTTATTAGGAACTGATTGATTGTCTAATAACTATCAAAGCAAAGACTTATCTTTTTCAATTGCTGAGCATACAAAAGCATTTAGTGAATATCGTAATGTACAAAAATTTAAGCAAGGAATTTGTCAATATTATGAACACTTTAATCGTTTGTCACAAAAGAATAATGAATTAAATGGAGAACTTTATCAATTTTGAAATTTATTGAATGAATTTGGCATAAATGAATATCTAAAATGAAAAACACAACCGTTTATTAAAAAGATGGATGGAACAATTGATTCAAGTATTTCCTTAGATGATTTTTTTCAGTTAATAGATTTTTGTAATAAATATCAATTGAATGTAAATGAAACTATTTATAAAGATTATTTTAATTTTGCAACTTTATTAAAGAATGAATTTAAAATGCAACATTTATCTGCTAGAGAGTTCTTAAAAGATATATCTTCTAATATTTACAAGATTGATGAAGTTTTATCTTCACTTGTTAATGAAAAAGATGAATGATGAAAGAAATTACAAAGCAACCATAGTTACATAGATGAAATTAATAGTAATTATCATTTTATTTTAGAAAAGTATCAAAGAACTATTGATTCAAAATATTTTAAAGTTTTAGATTATGCTAATTTTAAGGATTTTTTAATTCAATTAAAGAAAACTACTCCTATTTATAAAAAAACTTATGTATATGAATATTTAACTACAGGTAAAGTAATTGATAAGTTCTCATTTTTTAAAAGAAAATTTGAAGTTGATGAAGAAGCTATTAAATTTTATGAAGAACTTTATGAGTGTGGATATAATTTTCTTCCACAAACAATTATTGCAAATATAAAGTGTTTTAAAAAACTATATGTAACTAGTCTTATTAATTATCAATTACTTGATCGAGGAATGTTAGAATTTTTAGAACAGCAAATTAATTTTGATTATGAATTTAATGATATTATCTTTGCAACTAGTAATGAATTTAATAGTCATAAATTATCTAAATATTTAATGATTGCAGATAAACAAAATAAATTAGGTTTTAAAAATGTTGAAATTAATAATAATTTAATTGATAATTTTATTCATACAAAAACACAACTGGCATTAGATCCAAAACAAATACTTGATATTTATATTACAAAATTAAGAAACGATTTAGCTAGTTTAAACGAAGAATCAAAACATGATTTTAAAGAACTATTAAGAATATGTCATTTGAAGAAAAGACCATCTGTTTTTAAAGTTTTAGAAAAATATAGTAAAGTATTGAAAGTTCTTTTCCCTATTTGATTTACTAGACCTGATAATGCTGCATTATTCTTGCCATTATCACGAGGATTATTTAATTATGGTATCTTTGATGAAGCTAGTCAAATGTTCTTAGAAAAATCTTTTCCATTAGTTTATAGAACTGAAATTGCAATTGTTGCAGGTGATGATAAACAACTTAGACCTTCTTCGTTCTTTATGAGTATGCAACATGAAGATGAAGTTGAATATGATATTAGTGATACCAATGTTGCAGAATCTTTATTAGAAAAAGCTCAAGCATCATTATGAAACACATTTATTTTAAGAAATCATTATCGTTCTCAATCTAAGGATTTAATTGAATTCTCAAATCACTATTTTTACTCTGATGAATTGATATATGGTTCAATTAATACAGTTGATAATTCTCAATATGGAATTGAAGTTTATAACACTTCTGGTTTCTTTGAAAATGGGATTAATAAGGAAGAAGCAAAGCAAGTTATTACATTAGTTAACGAAAATATACTTAACTATAACAAGATTGTAATTATTACATTTAATGCTTTACAAGCAAAATATATTGAAAAAGAAATGTTAAAAAATAATCATCCAAAAATTTTAGAAAAATTAGAACAAGGTTTATTAGTTATTACCAATCTTGAAAATGTTCAAGGAAATGAAGGAGATTTAGTTATTATCTCTGTTTCATATGCTAAAAAAGATGAAAACAGTAAACTACATGCTAATTTTGGTCCTTTAATTAATGATGGTGGTAGTAATCGTTTAAATGTTGCTATCACTAGAGCTAAAGATAAAATGATTGTTGTGAAGTCAATGTATGCAAGTGAAATTCCAAGTAATGACAATCCTAATCTTTTAACATTTAGAAGTTTTATAGCTTTTTTAGATGCTAAAGAAAATTCAACGCCACCAAATTATACTTTTATAGATGATAATTCTTTTGCTCATTATTTACATCAATTAGCAAAACAATATGGAATGGAAGTACTTTGCAATTATAATATCGGTTCTGACAATATTGATTATTGTTGTACTTTTAAAAATGAGATACTATGTAGTTTTAATTTTAGAAAAATTAATGCATATGATAACAATGTTAGCATGCATATGGATATTGATAAAAATATTTTCTTTAATGCTAGAAAATACAATACCCATCTAATTCATGAATGAGAATGATTAATTTCTAATGAAACTGTTAAGAAACATTTATGTGAAATCTTTAAAGCTTTTAATTTATAATTAAATATTATGATTTACGATATTATTATCATTGGAGCTGGTCCAGCAGGTATTTATGGAACATTTTATGCAACTTACTGTGGATTAAAAGTTTTGCTAGTTGAGATAGATCATTTTATTGGTGGGAAACCTATTAAATTTTATCCAGTTAAGCCAATACATGACTTTCCTGGTTTAATTGATATAACTGGTCAAGAATTAACTGAAAAATTAATTAATCAATTAGAAACAATGAAGAGCAAAAATCTCTATGAAATAAAAACTGATGTTGATATTGTAGGTATTGAAAAATCTAATGAATTATTTACTTTGACAGACCAAAGAAATGAAAAATATAAATCTAAATATGTAATTTTAGCAACAGGTTATACTAGTTTTAAATACCACACGATTGAAGAACAAAAAGTATTTACCAAAAAGGATTTTCATCACTTTATTGATGATTTTAAAAAGTTTCAAGATAAGAATGTTGTTGTATTAGGTGGTGGTGATTCAGCTTTTGATCAAACTTATTTATTAAGAGATATTGCAAAACAAATTACATTAATCCATCGAAGTGAAAAATATCGTGCTCATCATGATATTGTAGAAAAGGTCAAAAATTGTAAAAATGTAAATATCATCAGTAACCACATTGTCGAAAAAGTTGAAGATAACAAAATTACCATTGTAGATACTATTAATAATGATTCACAGATTGTTAATTATGATGAGTTATTGATTTGTTGAGGTGTTGAGTTAATGCCTAATAATTTATCTCGTACTAATATTTTGAACAAAATGTATAAGTTAGAAGTGAATGAAAAATTAGAATCTATCAACATTAATAACTTGTATGGAGTTGGTAATGTTAATGATCGTAAAGATAAAGATTTAATTATTAATGTACAAGCTCAAATGATTAAAGTTATTCTTGATATTTTAGCAAAAGAAAAGATATCTATTCCATATTAAATTATTATTAATTATCCGTATGTACATACATAAAAATAACACGGTTTTTTAATACTCAACAAACGCAAAATGATGTTGATAATTTTTTCCAAAATATATTTTAAAAAATGTATAATTAAAATGATATAGACTATAATTTTTTGTTTTTATATCGAAAAAGTAGAATTTGAAGGTAAGTTTTATGGATAAGAAAATGACAAATAAACCATTGGAAAATGTTTTATATTTATCAGAAGAAGATGCTAGAGCTTTAGGTATTGTTGAAGGTGAAACACAAAGCATCTATGTTGATGGTAAAAATGTACCATTAACATTTATTGATGAACATGAACTTTTTGAAGCTAGTGAAGAAGAAATTAGAATTTTAAATAAAGCTTTAGACTTAAGACAAAGAGAACTAGAAGCTAAATTTGGTATGGGTGCTGATAGTGAAGCCAATTATTATAGAGCTATTGAAGGACAACCAAATTATGATAGTCAATCTTTAGTTCCTTATAAGAAATCTTCAAAATATCCAAGATATGATGATGAAGAACAAAATGCACCTTTAAATTCAGGAAGAAATATATTTGGAGCAATTAAAACTTTCTTTAATACTAATAATAAATTAAAAACAAGTTCTTTACATGAACCTGAAGATAAGTTAGAAAAGAATAAATATAGAAACAGAACTGATATTTTCACTAATGAAGAAATTGAAATTATTCAAGAAGTAATTGCAAGAGCACAAGCTAACCAAAATCGTCAACCAAGTGTAAAAACTCGTTCACATTTAAAAACTCCAAGTTATGAAGAAGAACAAGTTTCTCCTACACATTATCAATATGTTGTTGAAAAACCAGTATATTCTTCAGCACTTACAAAGAAAGTTAATAAACCAAAAAGAAAAAAAGCAAAAGTTGTACAACAAAAGAAGAAAGTAATTAGTGTTGACGAAGGTACAGAAGTAGAATTAATTGTTAAGAATAAAAATAAACCAGTATTAAAGAAAACTATTGATACTAATTTAACACCTACTATTGTTACCACTGCTAAACCAGAAAAAATTGAAAAAGTTGAAAGAATAGTATTAGCTAATAAAGTTAGTGATAAAAATGCTTTAAAGAGTATGGCAAATTCAAAAACTGGTCATCGAAGAGAAGTAGTTAGTGCTAGAAAAAAACAAGCTAGAAAGCAAGCAAGAAGACAAGCTAGATTAGATAATAAATAGTAAATAATTGTTTTAATAGGAAGGAGGTTATATGCAAGATTTTAAAAGTGATTTTATACAGAATACTTATGATAATGAATCTAATAATGAGTTCAACAATCAATTAAAAAGCATTGATAATAGTTATGCTAATAGATTAATTGCTGGTATCAGAGTCAATGTTCCAGATAGTATTGATTATCATAATACAAATTTTAGAATCAATACATATGACCTTAAAAAACCTTTAGTGTGTCCTATTAATAGCCAAGAAGTTTTAGTGTCTAGCAAAATGAGACCAATCCGTCTTCCTGATTTTGAACCGTTTAATACTAGAATTAGTCGTTTTAATGAAGAATCACCTTTTGTAGGAACTGATTTTATTGCTAGACCTTACAATCACAATTATTACAGAAATCAATTTTTGACACCATTAAAAGAAATGCCAAAAATTGAAATGGATTTTAATTGAAAACCAAAGTGAATAAAATAACAAGTAGGAGTTTTTATGAAGCAACAAAGAAAGAATAGCCAAGAATTAGTTATAAAATCTAATCGTTATGATGAGTCTTACTCTAATGGACCAGTTAGTTGTGTCAAAGTTATTGATAAAAACGGTTTTTCAATTCAACCTGTAGATGGTGAATATAAAAGAAGTAAATACATCAAGTCAGACGTTAAAATCTCTAAAGATGGTTTTAAACCATATGTTTGTTATCCAGACTCTGAAATCACTGATGAACCTACTGTTATCAAAGTTGTAAAGAAATATGGTAGATATGAACAACATATGCATAATGCTAGAAAAGCTCTAGTGAATGAAGCGAATAGAATTTCTAATTATGCTGCAGAAGAATACCACGATGCTTGTCAAAGAGGATCATTAACTACTGAAAAGAATTTAATTTCTGCAAAAATTACAGCTTTAAGACTAACTAATAAAGCAATGATACTAGAAAAAGAATATACTGAATCTAATGCAGAAGAAATGAGACATCAACAAGTTTTAAGTGATATTGAAAAATTAAAACTATTACTATTAGAAAATAATGAAATTAATTTAAAGGAAGCAATTGCTGAAATTAATTTAAATCGAGAGTTAGATCTTGATAATGCTAAGTCTAATAAAGAAAATGTTTCTAAGAAAATTGCAGAACAAATAGAAATTAATAAGATTAAAAATGAATATATGAAAGAAAGAATTAAAATTTTAGCATCTGGTCAAACTCCTGTAGATTTTGATAAAGAAATGCAAGAAGAAATTGAAAGAGTTAAGAAAGCGAAATCATTTAGAGAAAGAGATGATGAAGAATTAGAAATCTTGTATTTAACATTGAAAAGTATTGGTGTGGAAAATATTGCTGATCCAGATGATAAATTACTTGCAATTAATGTTATTGAAAAATTTGAATCTGACAAGAGAATTAGAAACTTAAATGCTAAATATATTCAAGAAACTAAAAACAAAAACGCTAATACTGATGAAGTGAATGAAGTAAAAACTAGAATGATAAAGTCATTTGATAAAAAATATGCAGCTCCAATTAATGTTAATGTTCAAAAGAAAATTACTTTAAATGCTCGTAAAGCAACTTTATCTATTAGTATGTCTCCTGAAAAATTAATGGCAACACAACAAAGAACTTTACATGTTATGTTCGAAGATTTCCCTGTGGTAAATAATAAGAAAAGTGCCGCTACTAAAAAAGAAGAAGCGAAAAAAGAAGAAGCAAGAAGAGAAGAAGCTAAGCGAGAAGCTAAACTAAAAGAAAAAACTGAAAAACAAAAAGTAAAAAAAGAACCTAGCAGAAAAGAAAATGAAATAATGGTGGTTAAGCAAGCTAAACCATCTAAAAAAGCAAAAGCTAAAAAAGATGTGTCTACTATTGAACCATCATTTGAACCAAAAAGAAACTCACAAGCTTTCCCTAATAATGATTATTTAGGTACTGATTTTACTCATTATGATTTAGACGATGATTTCTTCTCACAAAGAAAAGTTATTAATGCCATTAAGAAATGAAAGAAAATTGAAAGTTATGTTCAACAACACGATGATTATGATGTAAGAGATTATGATAAAAATGCTTATCAAATCAATTACGAAGATTTTGATTATAATGATTTTTTGGATGATAGACAACCAGAACCTACAAAACAATCTAAAAATAAAAAGAATGATTTTAAGCCAGAAGATTTAATTGAATATTATCCTGAAAGTAAGTTAGCTGCTTTAAGAAAACGTTTAGAAAGATTACCTAATGAACCAGCAATTTATAATTCTAAAAATAGTTATGAATATAAACATTTAATGGCAGTGATTGCTAAATTAAGTAGTTTACCATTAAAGAGATTACCTAAAACACCTGAAAATGATAATTTCATTATTGAAATTCAACAAATTCTTGATTTTTATGAATCACTAATTGATCGTGAAAGTGTTGTTCAAGCTAACATTGCTAAGTCAATGCAATTAGATAATGAACTAAAAGCTAAAATTTATAAGGAAGAATCTAGTCTTTCTTCAATGCTTTCTGAAAATGATCTTCGTTATCAAAAAGATGTAAGTGGTATTGAAATTGAATCTGCTAATGCTCTTGATAAGGCTCATTTAGATTATGAACAACAAAAGCAACAAATTAATACTGATATTGCTTTGCAATTAGAAAATGAAGCTAAATTACATGAAAAGAATAAAGCTTTCATTAAAACTACATCAAGAAATCTATTATTAGCTTCAGCTGAATATGAAAATGATTTAATTGACAACATTGTTAAGGAAATTAATGCTTATAATGCACGACAAACAGAAGAACGATACAAAATTAACATTACTAGTTTACCAACCAAAATAGAATGTAAAGATCCAATTACTGATGTACGATTAGATTTAATTGGTCAAGATGATGGTGTATATGCTATTTCAAGAACTTTTAAAGATGGTAAAGTAATTTCTTATACAGCAAAAGCTATCAACGAAACATTACCAACAAATGTAACTAAGGTTGTTGTTTTAGATAAATTTAGATCTATTGTTAATCCTTTAAAGAGAGCTGAAGCTTTAAAAGAATTAGCAACTTCTATCTATCAAGTAGAAGTAGAAATCAATACTATTAGAGAAAAGGAAGAAGCAGATGATGCACTATTGGAACTAAAGAAGTCAAAGAAGATTTCTGATGAATTAATTGATGAATCATACATTTTAAATGAATACTTAGAATTAACTAAATCTAAATCTCGTTACTGCAATTTCGTTCAAAACGAACATTTAAAAAGAGCAGAAACTAAATGAAAGATCACTGAAGCTAATTTAAAGAGACAATATAATTTAGAAAGTGCACAAGCAAAAAGAGCTGAAAACCAAAACAAAAAATTAGAAAATGCACAAAAGAAAATTGATGCTAAGAGAGAAAAATATTTATCTTCTATTCACAATGAAGTAACTTTTGATAACATTAGATATTCAAATGGATACGATGGTTTTGATGATGATTTGGCTGATGTTGATAATTCATTAGTACTATATTACAACAAAGATTATAGTGATAGTAAGAAAGACAATAATTCTTTTAAGAAGAAATTCAAATCATGATTCTCATCTAAAGATGAAGATGATATCGAAGATATTATCGGTAGAAAAAAATAATCTTTTCGATATTAATTTAGGGCTAATAAGAAAAATATTTTTCATATTATAAAAATATGCTACAATAAGTAGGAAACTACTTATTTTTTTGTTTATTAAAATGATACACACGGTAGTGGAAACAACTAAAAGAAAAAGAGGAAAAAAAGATGCCTACAATTGCACAATTGATTAGAAATGAAAGAAAGAAAAAAGTTAAAAAAACAAAATCACCAGCTTTATTGAAATCTTATAACTCATTAAAGAAGGAAGAAAAATACGACCCATCTCCATTAAAGAGAGGTGTATGTACCAGAGTTGGTACAATGACTCCTAAGAAGCCTAACTCAGCGTTAAGAAAGTATGCTAAGGTAAGATTAACTAATAACAGTGAAGTATTAGCATATATTCCAGGTGAAGGACATAACTTACAAGAACACTCTGTGGTTTTAATCCGTGGAGGAAGAGTAAAGGACTTACCAGGGGTAAGATACCACATTGTAAGAGGGACTGCTGATACAGCTGGTATTGAAAAGAGAAGACAAGGACGTTCTCTATATGGTGCTAAGAAACCTAAAGCAGCTGAATCTAAATAATTAAAGAAAATAAGGAAAGGAATGAAATATGAGAAAGAATCAAGCAGAAAAAAGAGAAGTACTAGTAGATCCTATTTATAACTCAAAATTAGTTACTAAACTTATTAATTCAATTATGTTAGATGGTAAAAAAGGGATTGCTCAAGACATTATTTATGGAGCATTTAAATTAGTTGAAGAAAAAACAAAAAAACCAGCAATGGAAGTATTTCAAAAGGCAGTTGATAACATCACTCCTTCATTAGAATTAAAAGTTCGTCGTGTAGCTGGAGCTAACGTACAAGTTCCAACTGAAGTATCTCCACACAGAAAACAAACTTTAGTCTTAAGATGATTAACTCAATATGCAAGATTAAGAAATGAAAAAACTATGCTAGAAAGATTAGCAAATGAAATTATTGATGCATCTAATGGTATTGGAGCTTCAGTAAAGAAAAAAGAAGATACTCACAAAATGGCAGAAGCAAACAAAGCATTTGCTCACTTGAGATGATAATGTTTGTAGGAGAAATGAATTATGGCAAGAAAAATTGATATTAAGTATTTTAGAAACTTTGGGATTATGGCACATATTGATGCTGGTAAGACTACTACAACTGAAAGAATTTTATTTCATTCAGGAAAGAAACATAAAATTGGAGAAACACATGATGGTGAATCTACAATGGACTGAATGGAACAAGAAAAAGAAAGAGGGATTACTATTACCTCTGCAGCTACTTATGTAACTTGAAAAGGTCACGAATTAAATGTTATCGACACACCAGGACACGTGGACTTTACTGTTGAAGTTGAAAGATCTTTAAGAGTACTAGATGGTGCTGTAACTGTATTAGATGGACAAAACGGGGTAGAACCTCAAACTGAAACTGTTTGAAGACAAGCTACCAAATATAATGTTCCTAGAATTGTATTCATTAACAAAATGGATAAAACTGGTGCAGATTTTGAAATGTCAGTTAATTCTATTAAAGATAGACTAGGAGTTAAAGCAACTGCTATTCAATATCCAATTGGAGCAGAAGCTGATTTTAGAGGGAACATTGATTTAATTGAAATGAAAGCTTATGAATATGACGGTGAAGCTCATGAAAATTATAAAGAAATCGAAATTCCTGCTGATTTAAAAGCAAAAGCTGAAGAATTCAGAGCAAAAATGTTAGATGACATTGTTGAATTTGATGATGCTGTAATGGAAAAATACCTTTCAGGTGAAACATTAACAACTGCTGAAATTAAATCATGTATTAGAAAAGGGGTTATTTCTACTAAGTTATATCCTGTTTTATGTGGTACAGCATTTAAAAATAAAGGGATTAAATTATTATTAGATGCAATCGTTGAATATTTACCATCACCTGTTGATGTTCCTCCTATTAAAGGAATTGATGACAATGATAAAGAAATTGAAAGACACAATAGTGATGATGAACCATTCAGTGCTTTAGCTTTCAAAGTAGCAACTGACCCATTCGTAGGACGTTTAACATTCATTAGAGTATATTCAGGTGTACTTAATAAAGGTTCATATGTTTTCAACTCTACTAAAGGTGACAAAGAAAGAATTTCTCGTTTAGTAAAAATGAACGCTAATGAAAGAATTGAAATTGATGAAATTAGAGCTGGGGATATCTGTGCTGTTATTGGATTAAAAGATACAACCACAGGTAATACTTTATGTGATGAAAAATCTCATATTATTCTAGAACAAATGCAATTTGCTGAACCAGTAATTAGTTTAGCAGTAGAACCTAAAACTAAAGCTGATCAAGAAAAAATGGGTATTGCACTTGGAAAATTAGCTGAAGAAGACCCTACATTCAGAACATTTACTGATGAAGAAACTGGACAAACTATTATTGCTGGTATGGGAGAACTTCATTTAGACATCTTAGTAGATAGATTAAAAAGAGAATTCTCTGTTGAAGTTAATGTAGGTGCTCCACAAGTATCATATCGTGAAACATTTACTGTTGAAAACGAAGCAGAAGGTAAATATATTAAACAATCAGGTGGTCGTGGTCAATATGGACATGTTAAGATTAAATTCACTCCAAATCATGAAAAAGGTTTTGAATTTGAAAACAAGATTGTTGGTGGAAAGATTCCTGGTGAATATATTAAGGAAATTGAAAATGGATTGAAAGAAGCAATGAATTCAGGTCCATTAGCTGGATACCCACTAATTGATATTAAAGCAACATTGTTTGATGGATCTTACCATGATGTGGACTCATCTGGTATGGCTTATAAGATTGCTGCATCAATGTGTTTGAAGGATGCTGCTAAAGTGTGTCAATGTATCTTACTAGAACCTATTATGTCAGTTGATATTACTACTCCAGATGAATATGTAGGGACTGTATTAGGAGATATTTCTAAACGTCGTGGTTTACTTGAAGGACAAGAACAAAGAGGAAACGCACAAACTATTAAAGCGAAAGTTCCATTATCAGAAATGTTTGGTTATGCAACTGATTTAAGATCTAATACTCAAGGTAGAGGAACTTATGTAATGCAATTCAACCACTATGCTCAAGTTCCAAAAAATATTACTGAAGAAATTGTTTCAAAAAGAGCTAAGAAATAATTTAGTTAGTTGTTAAATAAAAAAGATGTTTGTTCCTGATGGAATGAGCATTTTTTTATTATCAGTAAAGGATTTTAATCAATAAATGATTTTAAAGTTTCAATAAAAAGGTGGGGCTCTTCATTAAAACAAATATGCCCAGAATTTTGAAAGACTTTAACTTTAATATCTTTAATTTTCTTAGTTAATGATTTAGATGTTCTTGAACAGCTAATACAACCATCGTGTTCCCCTAACAGCAATAAGGTATCAACACTAATATTTTTTTCAGCTTCTTTTAAATGTCTAAGATTATTAATGCTAGCTAAAGAAAAACCTAATCTTATATAATTGTGTTTTCTAGCATGATAGTTTTTTATCAAGGAAGGTGAATATTTTTGATGTCATTCATCAATGTGTTCTTTCTTTAGTAAGATTTTTCAAAAAGCACGAGCTTTCTTTTCATTTGATGGTGTGAATCGAAAAACTACATTAAAAGTTTCTTTAGGACCACATCCTTTGTAATTCATAGGAGAAATTAGAATTAACTTTTTAATAATATGAGGGATTTGATGTGCCAACATTAAACTAATTCCTCCACCCATAGAATGACCCATTAAGTAAACTTCTTTTAGTTGTAAAGTTTCAATTAATTTTTTTATATGTTGAGCAAAAATATAAGGTTTTAATTCTTTTTTATTAGAACAAGGAGTTTCGTAATGTCCTGGTAATTCAATACAATAAACATCACGATCTTCTAATGACATTAAAAGAGGCATCATCACACGAGGAGTATCGCCAAAACCATGAATATAAATTAGTGGAGTTTTTGTAGAAGTAGTAGTACTTTTCTTAATTCAATAATATGGGTAAGTATCTTTAATTAATGTGAAATTATTCATAAGTTTATTATAATATTTTTATACTTGATTTTGATAGAGATATTAATATGCATATTTTAGAAATTATTAACAAAAAAAAGTCTCATATTCCTTTAACAGAAGAAGAAATAAATTTTATTGTATCAGCTGCTATTGACAAAACCATTCCTGACTATCAATTGTCTGCATTGCTAATGACTTTTCGTCTTAATGGAATGACTGATGATGAAATATATTTTTTAACCAAAGCTTTTATTGATACTAGTGCAATTTTTAATTTCAAAAAACATCATGATAAGTTAGTCATCGATAAACATTCTTCAGGTGGAGTAGGAGATAAAGTATCTTTAATTATTATTCCTATTCTTCACGCTCTCGGATTTGAAGTGGCTAAAATTTCTGGTAAAGGATTGGGGCACACTGGTGGTACTGTAGATAAATTAGATGCTATTGGTTTTAATTCTGATGTTGATATGAATGAAGCACAAAGTATTTTTGATAAATGTGGAATGGTATTAATGCAACAAACTCCTAATTTAGTACCTGCTGATAAAATCTTTTATGGCCTTCGTGATGTGACTGGAACTGTAGATACTTTAGGATTGATAGTTTCAAGTATTCTATCAAAAAAGTTTGTTCTCAATAGTGATTACATTTTTATTGATTTAAAAGTAGGTTCAGGAGCGATATTTCAAAAATACGAAGATGCGCTAGCTTTAGCCCAACAAATGATTAAAGTAGCCACTCGCATGGAACGTAAATTATTTATTCACATTACTAATATGGATATTCCACTAGGAAATGCTATTGGTAATAAAATTGAAGTTAAAGAATCATATGAGTTTCTCTTAAATAAAAATGTTAATCCGAGTTTAAAAACATTGGTTGAAACATTTGTAATAGATATTCTTTTAACCACTAATAAAGCCACTAGTCATCAAGAAGCTAAAGAAATGTATAACAATGTGATTAACAATGGTTCGGCATATAATTCATTGTTATTATGGTTGCAATGTCAAGGAGCAGATATTTCAAAAATAAATACAATTTCATTTTTTCAACCTCAATATCAAGTAGATATTTATGCTACTGATAGCGGTTATTTAAATATTACTTCAGCCGCAGATATTGGTAATTTGGCGATTGCTTTAGGAGCAGGAAGATACCAAAAGGAAGATGTAATTGATCCGGATGCTGGAATTTATTGACACGAACTGATTTATGAAAAAGTTACTAAGGGTCAAAAAATTGCTACTCTTTATTCTTCTCAACCAATTCAAGAACAGATAATTAGCAAATTCGCTAGTTTACTTAAATATGAAAAAAATACCATTAAAAATGGTAAAATGATATTATCTATTTTAAATAATTAAAGAGGGTTTAATGAGTATTTTAAGTAAAATTTTTACCAAAAAGAAGTCTAATAAAACAGACGATAAAAACATTAATAATCAATCTATTCAAAAAGAAGTTGTAGTGGAAGCAGAAGCTCCAAGTAATGCTAAAAAGGTTAATGCTAGTAAGACAACAGTGGCTAAAAAAGCACCTGTTAAAGTTTCTCAACCTGCAACAAAATCTAATTCTTCGAAAAAAGCAGCTACTAAGCCATCAACTCCTGCTAAGTCTGCTAAACCTGAAGCAAAACCTGTTGCTAAAAAACAACCTACAAAAAGCACAACTAAATCAACTAGTCCTAAGAGTGCATCTATTAAGAAAGAAACTCCAGTAGCTAAGACTACTAAGAATGCTACTACCAAATCTACTCCTGTTAAAGAATCTAAAGCAAAAGTAGAAACAAAGACTAAAACTAGTAATAAAACAAGTAATAAGACAAGCACTGTAAAAGCAAGTCCTATTAAAGAAACAAAAGAACCAAAAGTAAAAAGTACTTCTACTAAAACTACTCCTAAAGCTCCAGAAGAAAAAAAGGTTACTAAATCAACTAAAGATGCATCAAATGAAACTGTTAAAACTTCAGCTACATCTAATAAAGAAAAACCTGTAAAAATAGCGACACCTAAAAAAGAAAAAGAAGTTGATGAACCAATTCATAACGTTGATATTAGTTTATCTTTCAACGATAAATTTATTGAAGATGAAAACACCATTAAATTTTCTTCAATGGAAATTGGTATTTTAGATTCTTCTTCAAAAAATTCTAACAACCTATTAGAAACACCTAACAAAATTATTGCAAGATTAATCCAAAACTGTAAACCAAAGAAAAAAGGGATGCCAAGAGTTTTGGAATATTCTAAGATTGAATCTGCTTTCTCTTATCTAGACTTAGAAGACGAACATATCGATGAAATTTATCGTAAGATTGAAGAAGCCGGAATTACTATTGTTGATAATTCAGCTAATTCTCAATTAACAGAAAGATATGATTTTAATAGTGATGACTCTGATATTAATGATACTTTCAATTCTTCATCATCAAGTGAAAAAGTAGAAGACGGGGTAAAATCTTTCCTTTCCAACTTAGGTTCTTCAAAAATGTTAAAAGCTTCTGAAGAAATTGAATTAGCTAAGTGTTTACAATCTAAGGATGAAGAAATTAGAAGAAATGCTAAAAACCAATTCTTAACTTCTAACCTTAGATTAGTAACATCTATTGCAAAAAAACACTTAAATCGTGGTTTGGATATTGAAGATTTAATTCAAGAAGGTTCAATCGGGTTAATGAAAGCTATTGATAAATATGATTGATCAAGAGGAAATAAGTTCTCTACTTATGCTACTTGATGAATTCGTCAAGCGATTACTAGAGCAGTGGCAGATCAAGCTAGAACAATTAGAGTTCCAGTACATATGGTTGAAACTATTAATAAGTTAATTAAAACTGAAAGAGCATTAATTCAAGAATTAGGAAGAGACCCAACTCTTGAAGAGCTATCGGAAAGATTAGGTGGTGCTTCCGCTGGATTCACTCCTAAGAAAATTTCTGATATTAAAAAATTGAATGTTGATCCTGTTTCTTTAGATAAGACCGTTGGTCATGATGAAGAATCACAATTTATTGATTTCATTCAAGATGAAGATATGTTGTCTCCTGAAGAATTTACTAATAAAGAATTAATTATGGAACACATTGATGAAATCTTTAAAAAAGTTTTAACTCCAAAAGAAGAAGAAATCATTAGATCTCGATATGGTTTACCACCATACAAAAAACCAATGACACTTGAAGAAGTTGGTTATGAACACAATTTCACTAGAGAAAGAGCAAGACAAATCGAATCAAAAGCCCTAAGAAAATTAAAACACCCTTCAAAGAGTTCTAAATTAAGAGCATTCTTACCTTCTAGCAATGATAAATAAGAAAATTACTTATATTGCTTCTCTTATTCAAAATGCCAATGTGGTAATTGATGTAGGATGTGATCACTGTTATTTAGCCATTGAATTGTTATCAAAACAACATTGTCATCATGTAGTTAATATTGATTTACGACCACAACCACTAGCTATTGGAGAAAAGAATTTAAAGAGATTTAATTTACTTGATAAAACAACTAATTTAGTTAATGATGGTTTAAAAGACTTATCTTTATCAGATTTACAAATTGTACCTGCTATTAATAAAATTGATTATGTAGTTATTGCAGGGATGGGAACAAATAATATTATTCATATTTTGCAAGCTAACACTTTACCAGTTGATTTTTTTATTATTCAAACCTCAAAGAACGAATATCAGTTAAGAAATTTCTTAATTCATCACGGATATACCATTATTAGTGAATATTATTTAGAAGATGATGATATTTATTATCCTATTATGATAATTGAGAAAAAAGCAAACCAACTAGAATATTCAAGAGAAGATTTATATTTTGGTAAAATTAATCATATTAAAGATTCTTCATCATATTATAGAATGTTGGTTGATAGACGTAATTTTTTAGAAACTACTTATCAACATAAATGACATCAAGTCAATGCTAGATTGCAAGAAGAATATCAATTGTTATTACAAAGGATAAAAAAATATGAAAATCAATAGTCTCTATAATTTTTTTGATACTTGTTATGATTTTAATTCACAAGATGATTGAGATCAATCTGGTTTAATTTCCTTTGGTGGTGATAGTGAACAAGAAATTGATAGTGTAATAGTTACTTTAGACATCAATTCTGATGTTATTGATTTTGCCATTAAAAACAAGATTCCATTAATTGTTAGTCATCATCCAATTTTAAAAAGTACATTAGAAGATCCTCTTAATCCTGCTCATGAGTTTGTGAAAAAGTTATATGAAAATAAGATTAATGTTATTTCTATTCACACTCCATTTGATAAAGATGTTAATGGAATGAATGTGGCATTAGCACAAAAATTAGGATTAAAAAACATTAAAAGATTGAATGATAGTAAGTATGTAATGGTTGGAGAATTATATCTTCCTGCGAGATTGGATAAATATGCTAAACAAGCTGCTACATTATTAAATAGTGATTATGTCAAATATAATGAAGTATTTAAAAATAAAAAAATCTCTAAAATTGCTATTTGTGGAGGTTCTGGTGGCAGTTTTGTAACAGCAGTCGCTGCTTCTAAAGAAGTAGATGCTTATATTACTTGTGATATGAAGTATCATACTTGGAATGATGCTTACGAACTTCGCTTACCAGTGATTGATCTAAATCATGAAATTGAAAATGTTTTTATTAATGTGGTGGCAAAAAAAGTAAAAGATTTCTGCCCTTTTGTTAAAGTCACTCGATTTACAACACATTTGGATACCAATATAATTCAAATTAGTAAATCTAAATAATCTTGGAATTTTATTATTTTAATATATAATATTAATGCACTTTGTGTGTATTTTTGATTCAGTGAATTTTATATTCATGTAGTCCCAGGAAAAAAAGTATTTGGAATAATTAAAAACTTCATTGGCATTTATATTAAATAAGATAAACCATATTTTTAATTATGTTCCATAAGATTAAAAAAATCGAAGATTAAATAGGAGCGCAATGAGTAGCGATAAAAGTGATAAAATTTGTCTTAAAGGCAAGGTAAAGGAAATCAACCAAGCTGGAAGTTATGTAGTAACACTAGAAAATAATGTTGATATCCAAGCCCATGTCTCTGGTAAAATGAGAGTTTATAAAATTAGCATTTTACCTGGTGATATAGTTGATGTGGAATTAAGTCCATATGATTTAACAAAGGGTAGAATTACCTTTAGACATTGTTAATGAGGTAAAAATGAAAGTAAGAGCATCTGTAAAAAAAATATGTAAGGATTGTAAAATAATTAAAAGACATGGTGTCGTAAGAGTTATTTGCGAAAATCCTAAACACAAACAAAGACAAGGATAAGGAGTTAAGATGGCACGTATTTTAGGTGTAGATATACCAAATGATAAACGTATAGTTGTTGCTCTAACCTACATTTATGGTATTGGTAGAAAACGTTCAGAAAAGATTTTAGCTGTTTCTAAAATCGATGAAAACATTAGAGCAAAAGATTTAACCGAAGAACAAATTGCATTAATTAGACAAAATGCGTCTCAATATGTTCTTGAAGGTGATTTAAGAAGAGAAATAGCAATGAACATCAAGAGAAAGATGGAAGTTGGTTGTTACGCAGGTATTAGACATCGTCGTGGATTACCGGTAAGAGGTCAAAGAACTAAGACTAATGCACGTACTAGAAAAGGTCCTAGAAAAACTGTGGCTAATAAGAAAATTGAAAGTAGATAATAGAGGTGTAATATGGCAAAGAAGAAAAAACTTAATTTTACTGATGGTATTGCTCATATTCATGCAACCAAGAATAATACAATCATTTCTTTATCTGATACAAAAGGGAATATCATTACTTGAGCTTCTTCAGGAACTTCAGGTTATAAAGGTTCAAAGAAAAAAACCCCTTATTCTGCTGGTGTAGCTAGTCAAAATGCAGCTAAGGTTGCTTATGACTTAGGTTTAAGAAATGTTGTTGTTAATGTTAATGGTATCGGTGCAGGTAGTGAAACTGCTATTAGAAGTTTACAAGTTGGTGGATTAAATGTTACAGCTATTAGAGATGTAACTCCTATTCCTCACAATGGTTGTAGACCTCCAAAGAAACCAAGATAGTGGCAAGAATATTAATTTAAGGAGAAGAATATGAAAAAATTTATTAAATATGATATTAAATTCGAACAATTAACTAAAAGTGAAGAAAACTATGCAAAGATCAAAGTTAGTCCACTTGAAAGAGGATTCGGGATTACATTAGGGAATGCTTTAAGAAGAGTATGTTTATCTAACATTCCTGGTGCTAGTATGTTTGCTATTAAAATTCCTGGAGTAACACATGAATATCAAGGAATCGATGGTGTTGTAGAAGATGTAACTAAGATTATTTTAAATTTAAAAAACTTAGTTATTAAAATTGACGAAAATGTTTATCCATATGAAGAATTATCTAATACAGCTATTGAAAAATGACCAACATTAAAAATTTCTAAAGATAAAAAAGGTGTTATTTTAGCAAGTGATATTGAAACTCCTCCTGGAATGACAATTGTTAATAAAGACTTGCACATTGCTACTTTAAATAAGGATGTAAAATTCAATTTAGAAATTTATGCAACTTCAGGTAGAGGATTCAAAACATTTAGTGCTAACAAGGAAGGAATTAATGCTTTAAGTATTATTGTAACTGACTCAAATTTCTCACCAGTTACTAACTTCACATATTCAGTAGAAGAAGTAAAGGATTCTAAATTTACTACTTACGATGAATTAACTATTGAAATTGCTACTAATGGTGGAATCAAAGCAATTGATGCATTAGCTTTAGCTGGTAAAATTTTAAATGATCATTTTGATGCATTTGTATCATTAAATGCAAAATATGAAGAAGCTATTACACTTAAAGAAAAAGAAATTGAAACTAGAAAAGCAAATTTATCTATTCCAATTGAAGATTTAAATTTATCTGTAAGAGCATTCAATGCATTGAAGAACATACAAGTTAATACCACTCAAGAATTAATTGAAAAAACTAGAAAAGAAATTGACGAAATTAGAAATTTAGGTAAGAAATCAGTTCAAGAAATTATTAAAGTAA
This sequence comes from Mycoplasmataceae bacterium, assembly GCA_020024735.1. Taxonomy (GTDB): domain Bacteria; phylum Bacillota_I; class Bacilli_A; order Mycoplasmatales; family Mycoplasmoidaceae; genus Mycoplasma_L. The sequence goes on from JAHHTI010000005.1 coordinate 25,100, forward strand.
TTCACGATCGTGGTTTAAAACTAAAAGACGAATAAGATTTAGAAGGAGGGAGATATTATGTCATACATTAATAAGCCTGGGAAAACTAGAGCATGAAGAAATATGGTAATTAGACAACAAGTCTCTGATGTTTTAGCTTATGGGAAAATTGTTACTACAGTAACTAAAGCTAAAGAAACTCAAAGACATGTAGAAAAAATTATTACTGTTGCAAAAAAAGATTCCATCCCTGCAAGAAGAAAAGCTGCCAGTATTTTATTAAATACTAAAGAATTAACTGCAGATGAATTAGTAAAAAGATTATTTAAGGATATTGCTCCTAAGTATGCAAAAAGAAATGGTGGATATACTCGTGTTCTTAAATTAGGAACAAGAGCCGGGGATAACACTGAAGAAGCAATTATTGAATTAGTATAGGAGACGGGTATGGCAATTAAGAGAGCAATTAGATTACAATGTACAGAATGTGATAGAAAGAATTATTTATCAAGAAAAAACCAAAAAGCTAATCCTGATAAATTGTCACTAAACAAATATTGTAAATGATGTAAAAAAACAACAGTTCATAAAGAAACTAAAGATATTAAAAAATAGTTTTCAATAAAAGCGGATGAATGTCCGCTTTTTATTTTGTTTACACCTTAGTGATTTTCTTCACAAACTTATTGATATAATAAATACATTATGAATAAATTAGAGTTATCTAAGATTACTCCTATTTGGGAGCAAATTATTAAAGATATTGAACCCCAAATTATTAATCCTAAAATTTTTGAAGAATGTTTCAAAACTTCAAAGGTTTGTGATTTTAACAACAACACAATTTACATTATGGTAAAGAGTTTTTTTGCAAAAAGTGTCTTAATGAATGATTATTACGAATTACTATTAACACATTTAAAAAAATACTTTACTTTTGACATTTCACTAAATTGTATTTTACCTGAGGAAAAAAATGTCATTAAAGTTCAAGACGGAGCAACCTTAGTTACTCAACCTACATCTAATTATGAAGAGACATCATTAAATCCCATTTATACTCTAGATAATTTTGTAGTAGGTGATTTTAATCGTGATGCTTATACAGCCACTACTGCAATTGTAGAAAAAATCGGTAAGGTTTATAATCCTTTATTTATCTATGGGGGAACTGGTTTAGGTAAGACACACTTAATGATGGCTTTAGGAAATAAGATAACTTCCCGTTTCCCAGAAAAAAAAGTGCGTTATGTCGAATCTGATATTTTTGCTAGACAAGTATTTAATTCTCTTAGTAAGGGAGGAAACTTTATTGAAGCACTTAAGGATGAATATAATAGTTATGATTTATTTTTAATCGATGATATCCAATATTTAATTAATAAAGAAAAAACTAATGAAATCTTCTTTTCTATATTTAATAACTTAGTCAAGAACAATAAACAAATTGTCATTACTTCAGATAAATCCCCAGAACTTTTAGATGGATTTGAAGAAAGAATGATTTCACGTTTTAATTCCGGTTTAACGTTAAAGATTGTCAGACCCGACAATGAATCATTAAAACAAATAGTGCTACAAAAGATTGGACAAGAAAATATCGATTTTATTTTTGATGATGAAGCTATTAATGAATTAATTAAGTACTATAACCAAGATTTACGGATATTGTTAGGAATGATTAATCGTATTAATTTCCATGCTATCCAATCTTTACAAGCAAATGATGTAATTACTGCAGATTTTGTAAAAAGATACATTGCAACACAAAATATTGTGATGCCTAAATCAAATATTGTTAACCCTAAGGTGATTATTGCAAGTATATGCAAGTGATATGGAGTAAAAGAAGAATTTGTAGTAGGCAAAACAAGAATTCAAGGGATTGCTAATGTAAGACATATATGTATGTATGTTTTAAGAGAAAAGTATAATATGGGGTACAAAGATATTGGTAGTTATTTTTCCAATCGTGATCATACCACTGTTATGAGCGCAGTTGAGAAAATAAAAATTTTAATTGAAAAGGACAAAGAACTAAAAAAATACCTTGAAGACGTCCTTTTGAAATAGACATTTTTTACAAAAAATCACAAAAATTTTTATATAATAAAGAATATTTAGAATATTTTAAAGTAGGTGAATAAAATGAAGATTAAGAAAAATTGAAAAAAAATATTAGTGCTTGGTATTTCAGCGATTACTATGTCATCGACTATTTTTGCCGGTCTTACTTCATGTTCATCTGGTAGTGCTGTTAATTATGAAAATTTAATTAAACCTGAAGAAGGAGAAGGTAAATATTTAACCTTTGGTACTAAGAAAGTTGGTGTTCCTGCGTCTGGCTCTACTAGTGCTATTACAAAATATGATGTTACATATGAAAAAGTGCTTCAAGAAGTTCTAAAAGATCAATCAGGTGCTAGCTCTATTGCTGAAGCTACTGTTAAAAACATTGTCTTAAACTGATTTGCTGGAATTAGATATTCAAAAAATTACACTGAACAATACGATAAAATCTTAGAAGAAACAGACAAGTCTTGAAATGATTTAATGAAGGATTATAAGAAGAGATATGGAAATGCATGAGAATTCTATTTCCAATCAGATGTTTTAGACCCAGTAGGTGGGACTAAAAATAATTGATTCTTTAATGAATATATCAATAAAGTGTTCACAGCTTTTGATAATTTAGTTACTTCTAATATTAATATTGGTATTCCTGATTGAGATAGCACTAAAAAATTAGGCTACAATGATTTGTTTTCTAAAGAAGGTATAGTTTGAAAAGATTGAGCACCTGGTCAAAGAAATAATATTTGTTTTACTTCTGGTATTACTTCAAATGAAGATTTATCTATTCCTATTTCAGATTTTCTAGAATTTATATTTGACCAATATGTAAGAGAAAAGATGCCATTAGTAACATCTATGGTTTTATTTAAGCATGATGCTACTACTAATTTAGATGATTTCTTCAATAAGGAAGCTATTAAGCAATATCCTGGTTATGAAACAAATGACATTGTAGGGACAGCTGGTTCATATAAATGACAAGCATATCCAAACAAAACTCTAATTTCATCATCAGGTACATGAAACTCAACTGACAAATATAATCATTTTGTAGCAGATTATGGTAACAAAGGGGAAAAAGCATATGACAGTTCTTCAGATATATCTAAATATATTGGAGGAGCAATTAATATCGATGTGAAGTATACTGATGATTCAGCAACTTTGTATAGAATTAATTTAGATGATGTTTTTGATACTTCATTCACTCCTTATGCTGCTGCTAGTACATATAAGATTAATAACACATTATTTGGAGTAGATACTGGATCTGCTGAAGTTCCTTCTGCACCTACATTTCATGAAGGGCCAATGACTCCTGGCGTTGAAGGTACTGAAATTATGAGTAACTTTTTTAAAAATAGTACTACTCCTATTAGTGGTTATTTTGAAATACCACAAACTGTTCTGGACATTATGAAAGCAACCCCAGGAACAAGTTTTCCAGCAAAATATGCTGGTTATAATAGAATAGCTGATATTGTAAATATTACAGGTACTCCTTATATTCTTGCTCGTAATTCTGCTGGTGTGCATATTATTGGTATAGACAGATTGAGTGCAATGAAAGATGCTTCTGATTTCGATGGTGTTATTAATGAAATCAAGAATACATTATTATGAAGAACTTTAGTTTCAAAAAACGAAGATTTAAAGAAACAAACAGGTTTTGATTTAGACATTACTGGGGATATATCTTCTTATTATTCATCTAATAAATATGAACTTATATACAAATATATTCTAGCTAAAGAAGCACAAAGA
>JAHHTI010000050.1 GCA_020024735.1 Mycoplasmataceae bacterium
AAGGTCGTCACCTCCGGCATCGCATGAAATACGAATAGTCGGAAGTGGCGACCAACACTTGTTTATTAGTTTACTAAGAAATTCGATTGTTCTACTGAGCGCAAGCGAAGCCTGCGCTCGGTAAGATAATCGTGCAAGTTATCGTTTGCAGACAAATCCTCCATCCTCATTGCCATAGTGAAAATCAGCAGAGTGGAGCGCAGTGTAGCCCTACTGGTTTCCTCTATGGTAATGGGAGTATATTGTAAAAATTACAGATTAATCTATTGAAACTATACAAAAGATAATGTCTTTATATAGAACCTAAAAGAAGTTTACTTATAATGACCAATACCATAGTTTTTAGCTACAAAGTCATTAACTGTATTTGTTATATTTGTTCCTAGTGAATTTTGAATTATTTCATACAAGGATTTATAAGACATCCAATCCGAATTATGCACAACTGACTGATATAAAAAATTTGAAAGAGAAGAAGCTGTTATCATAACATTTGAGCTTCCCCTAATATCAGTCTCAACGGATGGTTTATAATATGGTGCCACAATAATGGTGTATTTCGCATTTATCTTTTCTCTGTGTAGTTGTAGACGTCCTGCATTAATTTGCCCTAATTTTGTTTGTGTTGACTTAGCTTCTATGGCGAATTTTTCATCAATTGTTAAATAAATACATTCAACATCAGTATTTCCAGCACCTCCTATCGTATGAGCATCAACATCGTCAAATTCGTTAAAAGCATCTGCTAATATATCTTCAAATCTATAACAATCACCTTCTTCTTGATTCCTAGAATATTTCTTAATATTCTTTGTTATCTCAAGCATAATTTCTATTCTATCTTTTCTTATTCCTAGTTCAGATAATAATTCTTTAGGGTAAAAATTATAAAGATGTAAAATATAATCTGAGTTACCTAATGTGTTTAAAAGTTCATGAGGCTTCTCAGTGAAAGGATAAGCATTCAATAACTTTTCAATTAGACTGTACATACTTTTATTTAATTTTATACAATCAGTTTTGTACATCCTCAAACCTGTAGGTTTATGTTTGCTTAATTCTTCTTCAGTCAAAAAATCAGGAATTTCTTTACGGCCAAAACCTCCTTGACGTAATGTCCCAACTTTCATTCCTTCACATATAGATACAATACCAGCACTTTGAAGTTGTCCAAATAAGTATGTAGTTTCGTGTAAACAATTAGCTAAAGTATCTTGTATGGATAACCTTTCTTTAAACAATTCATATTTGTCAAAAGGATTCATGGATCTAAATTGAATAATTTCATTGACAAGATCTTCATAGCCAATATCATCAATTTGTTTTAGCCAAAATACATGATAGAAAACTTCGTCTTGGTAAAGTTCATAGTTTAATCTTGGCTCTAATAAAAGTTTGTAAATAATCCTTATTGGATAAATATTAAAAGAAGGATTCATCCTATTGAAAGGATGATTAAATGGCATCCCAAATAACATAGTCGCAAAAATCTTTGCGACCCATTCTTTGTTGTTTAAATTATCCAAAAGTAAATTACCCAAAGGGCTAAAAACTATTTCTTTACTTTTTGATTTCTCATTTCTATAGGCAAACATAAAATACACAATTTGGCATATTTTAAAATTTGTAGTGTCTATACTCGGTCTTCCATATTTAGGCTGATAGATATTCAAATCTTTCATGATTTGATTAATCTTCATGATTGTTTCATCGTCCACTTTAGCCTTTAACTTCCTAACAAGATCAGCATACTGGACTATAAGATTGAAACTATTTACATATTTCATTACAGTCCATTTCGATTTTTTATTAGATTTGTCTAATATATTCATAGATATTACTTTTTACTGTTTAACTTTAATGTAGATAATACTTGATATAACAGTTTTGGAGGAATAGCTTCACCAATCAAAGTTCTTACTGTACTTTCCTTATAGTGTTCTGGTAAATCCCAGTTTTGTGGTAAAGAAGATACGATTAAAAGTTCAAGCATTGTTAACACACGTGCATCGCTATAAGTACCATTTGGTAATAAACGGCCAGGATGAACATTATTATGGCCACTTATCATTCCGCTATTTGTTGTAACAGCAGCACACGGCATGTCCCATCGCATTCTGTTATACGTATTATGAAAACCACTAACTTTTTGACCATTTGCTTTCTTAGGATAATATATTTCATTTTTCATCGCACTACATCCTTCTGGAGTATGTGACATCACTTCAACATGCATATCGCTATGTTTTAAAGCATAATGATATTTTATTGAAGATTTTTCCCCGTTCTTTAATGAGGGTAGCCACCCAATAGCTTCCCTAAGACTTATTTCCTTTTGGGGAGTAGGTAACACCCAAGTGTAATTCTTTTTATGCAATATGACAATAGATCTTGGACGAGATTGTGGAACACCATAATCTTTTGCATTCAGAATCATAGTTTCTATTTGGTATTGATCTGAATACTTTATTTTTAAAATATCTTCAATTGTTAAAAACTTCCCTTTATATGGAAAAAACAATTTTAAAAACTTTGGTACATTTTCTATAACAATAACATCCAAGTATAGATTATCAATGACTTTTAATACATAGAAAATTAAGTAATTACGTTCATCTTCAACATAATCTTTTTTTCCTAAACTACTCATGCCTTGACAAGGTGGGGTAGCTAAAAGAAACTTAGGATTTATTTTTTTTGCCTTATTAATATATTCATTATACACTTCATCAGACATAATATTACCTATAATCATATCTACATTTGGATAGAAATGACTATAATAAGCAGCTCTTTCAGGTATTAATTCATTAGCTAGAGTTATTTCAATATTTAATTTTTTTAAGTATGTTTCTGCTATACCTGCACTTGAAAACATTGAAATTCCTTTCATTACTTTTTGTTGCATATTCCTTTCATTATTTTTTTTACCATTAGAGAAGGTATTCCTTCACCTATAAATTGCCTAAGCGCTGTATCACTTATATTATTAGGCAAATCTAAATCTGGAGGTAATGACATAACAATTAATAATTCTCTTAATGTTAAAACTCTTGCATCACTCCATAATCCGTCACCCAAATAACGACCAGGATGAACTTTGTCTTGAGAAGACATGATTTCATTTCTCATTGTTACAGTAGGGGATGGTGAATCCCATACCATACGTTTATAACAATTGGGATAACTTTTTATTCTTTCTCCATTTTCTTTTACAGGATAAAAAACTTTATTTGTGACTGCAGAAGCACCTTCTGGTGTGTGTCTTAACCATTCTATTTGATTTTTAGGATGATTACGTGCCCAATGATTTTTTATTCCACTATCTTGTCCTGGTTCTAATGAAGGTAAATCTCCAATAGCATCTCTAAGGGTTATTTTTTTTTCTGATGGTTGTGGATCATCCCAATGTAATCCTTTTTTAAACAATCTTATAAAACACCTTTCTCGATTTTGTGGAATACCAAAATCAGCACAATTAAAAATATCAATTTTTATATTATAATTGTCACCATATTTTAAGAGTAAAATTTGTTCTAAAGGTAAATATTCTCCATTGAAAGGAATAAATACTTTTAATATACGAGAAACATTTTCAAATAAGATATATGAAGGAGAAACAGCATCAATGATCTTAAAAGATTCCAATATCAAATAGTTTCGCTCATCTTCTTGTGTTAGTAAAGAAGTATAACTTCGATTTTTACCAGCACTACTTAAGCCTTGGCATGGTGGTGTTGAAATAACTAAATCAATTTTATTACTTCCTATACTATTAATTATTGTACGTTTTGTATCATTATCCCTAATATCTCCACAAATAGTTTTTGAATTGGGGTAAAAAAAATTATGTACATTACATCGCTTCTCATCAATGTCTGAAGCAACAACAACATCTATACCTAAATCCTTTAAATAATATTCAGCTATTCCAATACATGAAAATAAAGAAATTGCTTTCATTTGTAAAAATACTATAGAATTAAATTATTTTGATGGAGTAAGTAAATCTCTTCTATCTACATTAAGTAAATGGGCAATCTTGTCTAATGTTTGTAAATCAGGCTGTATTGTATTGCTACACCACTTACTTATAGTGCTATTAGATTTTCCTAATTCTTGAGCAAGCCACTTACCGGTTTTTTCTTGTTCTGCTAATACAGCTTTTAGTCTATTTAATTTTGTCATGATATACCAATTATTTGAAATAGAATGCAAATATATAAAGATTCGAGGAAATACGATGCTTATATATGTCATTGATTGAAAATGATATTTAAATTTGATTATAGGTATGCATGATGATATAATTGTTCATGCGTTCGTTCTCTAATAAAAAACTTGTTTGACTTATTTAATTTCGTTATTTTTGTATCTTTCATGATTTTATTATATTTAACTATGAATTAGTCATTTAAAAATTCTTATTTACTTAGATGTTTTTAATTGCTATTATTGTTTACTTTCTTATTGAAAACTTTGAGCTTTATTAATGAGAACTAATAATTTATGCTTATGGAACCAATTTATTTAGATTTACATATACATACATCTAAAGATGCAAATAATCCTAATCAAGATTATGATGTAGCAGAACTCGTAAAAAATATCAAAGGCTATAATGGAAATTCTGAGATTTTAATTTCCTTTACAGATCATAACATGATAAATAAATCTGCATATATGAAGGCTATGGCTTTAAATGTTAATTTGATACTTGGTGCCGAACTTCATATAAAACTTCATTCAGATGTAAAATCGTATCATTGTCATATATTTTTCAATTCCAAAATAACAGAAGAAAATATTGATGGTTTAAATTCTATTTTGAATAAATTATATCCTGAAAAATTGCCTAATAGAGATGATGAGAGTATTCCGGATATACAAGATATTATAAATAGTTTTGATGGATATGATTTTATGTTGCTACCGCATGGAGCACAAGCTCATGGTGCATTCCATTACTCCTTACACGATGGAGAAAAGGTTGATAATGCAATTAATAGAAGTATATATTATAACCAATTTGATGGATTTACAGCAAGAAGCAATAACGGACTCGAGAAAACTCAACATTATTTTCAAAAACTTGGAATATGTGATTTCGTAAATTTAATTACATGCTCAGATAATTATAACCCTCAAAAATATCCTGAGCCTAATTCTCATGAATCAGGAAATTTTATTCCTACATGGATGTTTGCCGAACCGTCTTTTGATGGTTTAAGATTATCTTTGTCGGAGTCTACACGCTTAATATATCAGTATGAAAAACCTATTAAGAAATCAGAATTTATAACTTCCGTTAAATTACTAAACGAAAATATTGATATAGATGTAAGTCTTACAGAAGGACTAAACGTGGTGATAGGTAGTTCTTCATCAGGAAAAACTCTCTTTGTGGATTCTATTGTTCGCACTATTGCCCAAGACTTTGAGGGTACCAAGTATGAGAAATATGGAGTAGAAAGAATGAAGATTGTAAATCCTTCAGGAATGCATCCTTATTATATATCTCAGAATTTCATTTCTGAAAATATCAACAATAGTAAAGAAAGATCTATTGACAAAATAGAAATTCTTAAAAATATATTTCCAGGTGATGAGATTATTAACAAGCAGATTACAGGAGTACTTAATAGTCTTAATTTATATTTGACTGATTTTTTTCAATGTGTTGATACAATTGAAAAAACAAAAAGACTTCTAAATGCAATTCCTCATCCTGGGAAACTAACTGTTAATGGTACAATCAAGAAAAATATATATCTTCCATTATTGCCTCAAAAAGAAGAAACCAACCTTGTTATATATGACAAAGTGCAATTTGAAGAAGACATGATGTCTCTAAAAAGAATTAAATCTTTTCTAAGTAATAATCCATTTACTAAAAATTTAGATAATGAATTGAGTTTAATTTTACAGGAACTCAAAGAGGCTAAAAAAGCATATTCATTGTATAAAAAGGTAAATCAGATTATCTTAGATAGTAAAAGTGTATATGACAATGAATTGCAAAAAATACAGGGACTTAATCAAGATAGAGTGGAAAATAGTGAAAGATTGTTAGAGAATATCAATACATATATAAGAGCTATAAAAAAGTTCGATGAACTTAAAAAAACTATTTCTGATATTAATTGCACGTATCATACTAATTGTGTAGAATCAATGGGACATACATTATCAATTAGCAATAATTTTAAGTTTGATCTTGATGTAATGTTAGAATGTCTAAATAGATACTTAAAGCCCAATTTTTCAACTTTAAAGGATATAACACCAGACAAACTTTCAAGCATAAACTTCAAAGAAAGACCAAAAGTGGAGTCTTATCAAGATTTAGCGCAAAAAATCTATATTTACTTATGTGAAAAGAATACTAAATCTTATCATATTAAATCAAAAAACAATGAAGATTTTCATAGTTTAAGCCCAGGATGGAAAACTGCCATTTTGTTAGATCTTATTTTAGGCTATAAAGATGATACCGCACCTATAATAATTGATCAACCTGAAGATAATTTAGCTGTAAAATATATAAATGAGGATTTGGTTAAAACTATTAAGCAAGTAAAAGATAGAAAACAAATTATATTAGTTTCTCATAATGCTACTATCCCAATGATGGCTGATGCTCAAAATATTATTTACTGCAAAAATGTAAATGGTAAAATTATAATTCGGTCTGCATTATTAGAGGGACAAATAGAAGATAATAAAGTTTTGGATATCATTGCTGAACAAACAGATGGAGGTAAGTCTTCCATTAAAAAAAGAGTCAAAAAGTATAATTTAAAAAAATACAACTAATATGGTACTTAATTTTACGAAGAGTGAGAACTTAGATGCACAAGTTTGTATACTAAATGGAACTACACAACAACCATTTTCTTACACAGATTTAATAAAATCATTATTAAATAATGAAGTTGTAACTTGCGAATTTTCTGAAAATTATTCATTATCAGAAATGGAACAGATCAAAGAACTAATAAATAAAATAATTGAGATATCAAAAAATTAATTGAGAATCCAATTTGATAGTTTTTTTGAATTAGACCGTAATACAAACTGTGTCAATCCTTAACAAACTAAATTATCTTTAATTTTACTTTCGGATAAATATCTGTCAATCAGGTATATTTGAATCTATCTTAAACTAAATAAAAGATAAGCTAAAGGATTAACACAGCTCTATTTACATAGCCTTTTGATTTGCAAAATAATTGTATATTATTAAAAGTTGTAATTAAAAAATATAGAATCAAATAACTCCTCTTGGGAATATCTATGAGGAGTTATTATATTTAAAATAAATTTTTATAATATACTATAGCTCTAATATTCATAAAGTTATAGCTTATAATGTATTTTGTCAAGGTGATATATATATTTATACACTAAATAATTTATATATCATTAGTTGACTATGTGTCACTTTGCTTTCGGCAACCGGATTTTCTTATTTTTCTCTTCCCAATCATCCACATAGTTATTCAATGCTTCATTGATAACATCCTTCAAAAGAGTCCCTTCCACAAGGGAAATGTATTT
>JAHHTI010000051.1 GCA_020024735.1 Mycoplasmataceae bacterium
GGTGTGATCCAACTTGAGATGATTCTATTCTTCCTAATTCTCCTGATTACTCAGAAAAAAACTTCCTAAAAATAACAACCGAATTCTTTACTCCAAAAACTCATTTAACTATAGACAATTGAAATAATGGTAATGACTTACCGATTAGAATTAAATAAAGATAATATTTTAATGCCTTATGATAGGAGAAATTTTTTAATTTTTTCTTGATCTTCTCTAAAATCTCAACGACAATTATTAAATTCTTTGTTGTCATCATATTGTTTTTTATCACTAATGTAAATTGTATGGTTAAGATCAAAAAGTAAAGGGATAAAAGTACTTTCATTATCAGATTCTAAAATGGTAAATATTAAACGAGATTTTTTATTTAAACGACATTGATAAAATTTAATATTATCAGGTTCCATTTCAAAAATTTGCATTAAATCCTCATATAAATTAGGATGTTTTTCCCTGATAATTGAATTCAAAATAACATATCGATAAGAACAATAATTTTTATCAATAATCTCGTGATAATGTAGGAGCTTTTTTGATAAAGCACCAAGACTTTTAGATTCTTTTGCTTCTTGGATAATGGTTTTTAATGAAACATCAGTACCACAAATTAATTCTCGAAAGAAATCATCACATTTCTTTGGACACATATTATGAATATTTTTATTTAATTTAAAAAAATGGAATTTTAAACATTTTAAATTAATCTTCAAAATTAAGAAATAAACTGAATGAATAATTCATCTTCATTCATATAATCCTTACAAACTTCATCAGCTTCTCGGTTTCCACGAGCTTTTCTTCATGATTTATTCTTATGACTGATATCAACAAGAACACTAGGTGACATATTAGAATACTTTTCATATCATGCACCATATTTCTTATCAATTTCAGCCACTTCTGAAGCAGTTAAAAGCATTGCTTCTTTTTCTTCTTCCCCATCAAAAAATCTTCTCATAAAGTGAAAACTTTCGATATTTACAGGTCCATAAATTCAGGCCTGAAAATTATGATTAGGACTAAAGAATGAATCTTCAGTTTGCTGACTTTTAATTTCTTCCATCCTAAAAAAGAATAACATTTTTTGAATTTTTAGAGATGAAACAGTACCCTTAGTAAAAAGGTACTTTGCAAGAGTTGTGACATTTCTTTCCATTTTCTTAACCTAATTAATTTCTTATGATATATTTTAGCATTTTTGTTTGAAAATTCCACTTGAACATCTTAAAATTCCACTTGAACATCTTAAACTACAAATTTATTAATTTCCTTAATTAAATATGGATTTTCTAATCTTAAAATAATATCAGCATTATTAAACATTCAAACAACTTTATTGTTTAACACAATGCACTTCATATCTAATTGAACAATTTCTTTATAAACATAGTCGTTATTCTTGAACTTCAAGATTTTTTCAATATCGATATTTGAATACACAATAGAAGCATTAATTATTTCATTTTGTAAAATTGTTTCATAATCTTTGTTAGCATAAATAATTTTATTGAAATTTTGTTTATTTTCTAAATAATAACCTAGTTGCTTATATGTAGATAATCGATTAGTAAACATTTTGAAATAGTAAGGGATATTTTTATCAAAATAATCAATGATAGTAAGACATTGTTTGGTTTCGTTAATTCTCATTCTTCCAATATATTGCTTTAATTTTTCTGATCATTTAAATGGAAAAGTTATTAATAAACAATTGATTTCTGGAATATCAAAACCTTCACCAATATAAGAACCTGTTGCTAGAATAATTTTTGGTCCTTTTAAGGATAATTTTTCCTTTTCTAGAACATATTCTCTTTTATTCATTCCACCATGCATTTTAATTAAATTAGTATTAGAGCATTTTAATTTTTCATAAATTAAATCTAAATGAGTTGTTCATTCAAATATCACTAAAATCACATTGTTTTGCTTGTATTGTTCTAAAATATCATTCACAATCAAACTATTTCTAACATCATCTCTAATTAATTCTTGATTATAAAAATTTAATTCTAATTTTTCATTTGTAACAATATTAAAATCTGTTTCTTTTACAATTAACTTTTTCTCAATCTCTATTTCATTGTGGATTGCCGGTACACAATCACCAATTCGAAAATTTAAAATTTTAGTTAACCCATCAGATCTTTTAGGAGTAGCACTTAATCCATACACATATTTTGCTTTAATTGCTTTAACAATGGTTTCATAAGTATAAGAAGCTAAATGGTGGCATTCATCTACAATAATAAGTCCTATTGACTTCATTTCCTCTGTAATATTTTTTGAATTAAGGAAAGATTGAATAGTTCTAATATTAATCTTAGATATTTTAGTTTTATCACTTGAAATATCTTCATTTCTAAGATTAAGAAATTTAGAGATAGTTTTTATTCATTGAGTTTTAATTTCATTTTTATTAACCAATATAAGAGTATTAACTTTATAATGAGAAATAAGTTTTGCACCAATTATGGTTTTTCCAAAACCAGTATTTGCTACTAAAATTCCCGTATCTTTCTTTATTAAATTATTAAAACTAATTAATTGATGAGGATAAAGTTCAATACTATCTTCGATTTCTATTTTAGTAGGTTTGTTAAAATCACTTTTGATAGTGTAATCAATTTTGTTCTCCTTAAACTTTTTAATTATTGTCTCTTCTAATCCTCGAGGAACAAGTAGTTTGTCTTCTTTAATAGATACACAATTAATATAAGATGGTGTTAAATAGGTTGAAAGTCTTGCTCTTTCTTTTACATAAAATTCAGGATTAGCAAAAGAACTAATACGACGGAGATATTTCTTAATACTTTTATCTAATTCATTAATATTAAAAATTAATTCATTACTTCTAATAATATTAATTGTTTGATGTGACTCCAAAGTAAACTTATCATCTTCCATTGTTTTCTTATACTTGTCAATAATTTGCTGATTAATCCTTACGTCATTTACTATAAGATTATTCATAAATTCTTTTAACGGTATTCTATTGAAATTTTCATCCACAAAATAAGAGCCATTATTTTGAAATGAATGAGCAAAGGGTAAAAAGATTAAATTTCCTAAACCATCCTTAGTAATAAAATTTTGATTTGGGAACATTCTATCAAATGAAGAAAAAGAAAATGAAGCAAACTCATCCATTAACTCAAATAACAAATACTTTCCCATTGCTCTTAATGTAGTAGCGCTAACAAAATCATTAAAAAATAATCACAAATGTCCACCATTACCAGATTTAGAAACTTCAATATAAGAATGTAAGGAATTTTTCTTAGCAATATTGTGTAGTGTAACAATTTCCTCTTTTCATGTTTCTTCATCAAAATCAAAAACTAAAAATTTACTTTTGTTATCTTCATTAATTGCATATGTACCAATTGGTTTATTACCATATAAATGTTGATAGATTACTTCTTGAGTTAACTTTTTGTATTGCTTATTTTTACATTTAGAGCAACTAGAACCCATTTTCTTGGCACATAAATGTTCTTTTCATTCATTTACACAAGCAAAACTATAACCGCACTTATCTTTTGATTGTCAAAAAACAGGATAAACATCAAAACGATTAAAGAATCTATCCATCATAAATTTAATTTCATTATCGTAACTAATATTACGAGTGTTGTTTTTAAGTATAACTTCTGGAGGAAAGTATTTGCAATAAATGTTATCTCCGAATTCTTTGCGATATTCATCAAGAGCTTGCTTAATTGCAATAAAATATTCTTTTGAATTTTTGTCCATACTTTTAATAATAAATTATTATTAATATTTTTTAATATAACTTTAGTCCTACTAACATTTTTTTAATGAAGAAAATTCTTAATAGTTAATTAGCAATCAAATGAATTACAAGGAAAAGTGATGTAATTAAAATGATACTAATGAACTAATTTCTAATTGTTTTGCAACTATCATAGATATTGGAAAGATGATTGTTGAGTCTAAAAAAGGAGCAACAAACTGCTCCTTTTGACGGTTAATAGAAAAAACTATGCCGCCTTTATGTATTTATTATATAGAATTTTCTTTTAAAAAGAAAGAAAAAGAAACCATAATATTTTTTCTTCAAAATTTCCTATTAAATCAATTATTGTAATGAACTAATATATTTAATTAAGGCATCAAAAACAATTTTCATTTGAGATTGGAGTCTTCCTGGTGCTCATTCTTCATATGTAGAAAACATATCTCCATCCATATGTCATAAACGTCCTCATGAGTCAAAGTCTTTATCATTTAATAGTACATCATAGTTTTCAGGCACATATACAGTGATTTCTTGACCTTCTATATCAGTTATTTTTTGTTCTTCTAAATTAACTTGAGTACCGTCTTTTTTCTTTCAAAATATAGGATTTGTTACTTGAGAATAACCATCATATCCATCATGCCCTTTAATATTGAAATTAGTTGCTTCAATATAAGCTATTTCAATTCCATTTTGGTAAAAAGGCGCATGATCTGATCAATCTCCTGTTTCTCCTTTTTTAAAACCTTCAGCATCAATTTGTGGGTGAATTAATAATTCAGAGGATTGACTATTAATTGTGTCTCTAATTGAATGTGATGTATTTCATCCTGCTTGAACTTCTTTAGAATCTGGTGAATGTACATATAAATAATCTCCTCCGGCCACAGAATCCAAATTAATCATTCCCTTAATATTACTCTTTGTAGTGTTGTCTAAATAAGATGTAGCTCAAGCTCATGTACCTTTTACCCCAACTTCTTCTGCACCTGGAAATAATAAATGCAAATTAACATTTAATTTCTTACGATTAGCTTCATTACTAAAGTATGTAGCTATTGCTAAATTTGTTGCTAATCCTGATGAATTATCATTAGTTCCATCATTTTTAGGGTTAGCAGTGTCATAATGACTAACCAAATAGAAATCTGGCGCATTATCTTTTGGTGAATTAATATTTAATCCTATAGTTTGTGATTGATTTCATTCTTCTACTGCCTGTGATTGTTTTTCTTCTTCATCTGGTGTTGGACTTCATATGAAATTCATTTGATAAAAGCCATTAGTTTTCATATCTTTTATTTTTTGGTCATCTGTTAACTTTCTTACTTTAACTTTTTTCTTATCATTTGCTAAATATTGATCACCAGTTGCATCTAACGGAATTTCTTGGTTAGCGGGTGTATTAAAATTAGAATAACCTATATTAGATAATTGCTTTTTTACTCACTCAGCGGCTACTTTTTCACCTTTACCTTCACTAGTTAATTGAGGTGTATTATAACTTTCTCCAGCTACACGATTAGGAACTTCCTTGGTTACTTTAGCTAATCATTGATAACTAGTTGTAGGGACTGCTTCAACGCTAGTGTTACTACACGATACAAGAGTAATCGGAGTGACTATTGTCATTGTTGTAGCAATTCCTAGAGAAATTCATTTTCATGTTCTTCTTACTTGTTTCATATTTACCTCTTTTTTTCTTTTCATTTTCATTATAACGTAATTTTATCCTACAAAATATTAGTCATTGTTAGCCTTGTTCTTACTTTTAAATTGTTGCTTTTAATCATGAAAAAATCAGTTATAATATATATGGAAGTAAGTCTATAGCAAGCAAGAGGTTTATTAAACACTTAAACGTATGCTAAGTACGTTGCCCTATAGCAAACCAGTGGAGCACATTGTGCTCCATTTCTTATTTAATTTATGATTTATACTATTTTTATTGATGAAAGTATGTCTATTAATGGACTAAAAAATGCACCTGATTTCTCTATTTCTCTTTTTATAATTGATGAAACAAACTTAAAAAGTACAATAAGAAAGTTTAAAAGAGCAATTACCTCTTATTGAGATAAACACAATCTTTGTAAGGTAGAACTAAAAGCTCACTATCTCAAAGAAAATAAAAGTTTAGATTTCCTTAACAAAACATTATCAGCTTGTCTTGAAAACAATCAATGTGTTTGCTCTCATATTGCTAATACTAATATTGATTTCAAGTGAATCAAAAATAAATCAGCCACATATAATTTTATGGTTAAATGTGCAATAGAAAGAGCTTTCGATAACGGTTATTTAGAAAAAGGTGCTACTTTAAAAATCCATTCAGATATACGGAATATTTCCAATGATTATAAAAAATCACTAGAAGAATATCTTATTACTGAATTATGTCTTAATCAATCACTTTTCTGCGAAATCCAACATGACTATATTAATTCTAAAATTCATTGAGGAATTCAATTAGCTGATTATCTTTCTTTTACTAATAACAGAAAAATAATTAAATCAAAAAAGCATAAAAATTGTAAATTAGGAAAAGACTTCCGACTTATTTATTAATTCTAGAATTGCTTTCTAATCTTATTCGGCTAAGTGATAGATCTAAAAACCCAATACAATACAAAGGTAATTCATAAATCTTAGATGTTTCATCATAACTAATATTGTTGGATGAGAAAATCACTCCATATGGTGGTTTATTAGTATGCATAATTCTAGTAATAGAAATATTTGAAAAATCTTTACCAAATTTAACTTCTATAGGAATAATTTGTCCTTTTTCATTTTCCATACATAAATCTATTTCATAACAAGTTTTGGAGTTATTGAATACATAATTTTGGTGATGACTTTCATTTTGGTTTCCATTTCAAGTATAGTAAAAAAGTTTTTTATTCCCAGTAAGATTAGCAATTTCATTAACAATAAAATTTTCTGCCATTGCTCCTTTTACATTAGGGTAAATGTTTTCACGTTGATTATTAAACATCTCTCAATCCATTTCAAAAATATATGGAATAAAACCACAATCATTAAAATACAGTTTAAATTCAGACGGATTAGAATTAGTAATTAATGGAACGGTATATTTATAGATATTCTCTACCTTATAAACAATTTTTGATTCTAAAATATTACTAATTGCTTGTGCATAGCTTTCATATCTTCCACTAGGACTAATACTTGATACTATAAACTTACGGTTTTTTCTAGCTAAGAACTTTTGAATATTGTCATAAATTGTCAAACATTTTCCAATTGTTTTATTATCATTAATCATTCTTGTTAAATCTAAACGATAAGCATCGAATAGGAATTGCTTAATTTCATTAATTTGTTTTCATGAAGCACCATTTAAATAAGCATTTAAAACTTCAGGCATTCCACCTACAAACATAAATTTATGTAATTCTTCTATCAATAACTTATGTATATCCTTAGGGATGGGTTCAAACTTTATTAAAGAATCTTGAATGATTTTAATATACTTTTCATATCCTTTATTGATAAGATATTCCTCAAAATTTAAAGGGTTCATATTTCACATTTCTACTTTACCAACAGGGAAAGGTCATTCATTATTTTCTTTGAATGAATTTCCTAAATAACTACCAGTGCATATAATC
>JAHHTI010000052.1 GCA_020024735.1 Mycoplasmataceae bacterium
CATTTAAATTATTAATAGAGACTTTTGTTTTTCCAGTTAAACAGATTTTTGGAGTTTTATATTCATTTAGAAATTTATGAATATTAGAACTTTTATAATTTTTCAACTTATTTCAAAAATCATTAAATAAGAAATTTGAGATTAAATAATTAATTAGAGTTGATTTGCCTGCTCCTGGGCCACCATTAATAGCAAAAAAATTGCAACTTGTTTTATACAAGAAATCATTAATATACAAAAAGGTAAGTAATTGTGAACGTTGAAGCCCAAATTTATTTTCACCAAAAGATGAAATATAATAATTCAATTGATTTCATGAATTATTCTTTAAATCAACTAAATATTCTTCATTATTCTCATCATATATAACATTATATTTAGTATTTTGAATAAAACTATTAGGTGTTAGGTTCACATAACTATTAAATTTCTCTTTACCTATTTCTTGAATAAATTTAATTAGATTGCTATTATATTGTGTTTCACTGCAATAAGAATCATTTATTGCTTCCCGTTTTTTGTCATCTTTACCTGTTGTTTCTAATCAAAGTAAGTAGTTTTCTCATGTCATATGTATTATCTTCTTCCTATGATTTAGCAACACACATAGATTTAAATTTTAATTAATAGTGTTTTTTAATTTTTAAAGAATGGGAAAGAACTTTCACTTCTTTTTTAAATTCTTCTAAAGTGTTATCAGTAATTTGTTTTATTGAAAGGTAATCATAAATTAATTTAGCTAATTTTTTAGCTCGTGCTTCATCTAATCCTCGAGAAGTCATGGCAGGAGTTCCAATTCTAATTCCGCTAGTAACAGAAGGAGGTAATTCATCATTAGGAATAGAATTTTTATTAACAGTAATATTAATTAAATCTAAACGTTCTGCTGCTTCTTTTCCAGACAATCCAAATGAATGTTGTGTATTAATGATAAAAAGATGGTTTTCTGTAATACCAGAAACAATTTTCACACCATTAGCTTTTAGTTCATCAACCATTGTTTTGGCATTATGTACAACTTTTTCTTGATAGTCTTTAAATGATGGTTTTAAAGCTTCTCCAAAACAAATTGCTTTAGCTGCAATAATATGTTCTAATGGTCCACCTTGAATACCTGGGAAAACAGCTGAATTAACTTTTTTATAAATTTCTTCATTGTTAGTCATGATAATTCCTGATCTTGGACCTCTTAAAGTTTTATGAGTAGTAGAGGTAATAATATCTGCATATGGTACAGGAGATGGATGTAAACCAGTTGCTACTAATCCAGCAATATGAGCAATATCAGCCATTAAATATGCACCCACTTCATCAGCAATACTTTTAAATTTCTTAAAATCAATAATTCTTGAATAAGCACTTGCACCACAAACAATAAGTTTTGGTTTTACTTTTAAAGCAATTTCTCTCACTTCTTGATAATCAATAACTCCAGAGCTATTTACTCGATATGAATAAGATTCATAAAGTTTTCCACTTGCAGTGATTTTATAACCATGAGACAAATGTCCCCCAGCAGATAAATCCATTCCTAAAATTTTATCGCCTGGTTGTAATAATGCCATATAAGCAGCTAAATTAGCACTAGTACCTGAGTGAGGTTGAACATTTACATATTCCACATCAAACAACTTTTTTAATCTTTCAATTGCTACGTTTTCTATTTCGTCTATAAAACCACAACCATCATAATATCTTTTTCCACTATATCCTTCAGCATACTTGTTAGTAAGAATACTTCCAGCAGCATTTAACACATCTTGACTTACATAGTTTTCACTAGCAATTAATTCTATATTTTGACTTTGTCTATTTTTTTCTTGCTTAATTAAATTACCAATTATTTTGTCTTTGAATCCCATAAATGACATTTATCCCCTATTAACCATTTAATATTACATTTATTTTTTATTTTTGTAAATTATTTTATAATTTTAAATATTATGGAAAAAGATTTAGAAAAAAAATATTTAATTATTAAAAGAAAAGCTTGTATTGGATGTGGTGCTTGCGTAGTGGCTAGTGACAATAAATGTTATTTCTTAGACGGCAAGAGTTGATGTCATAAAGTTCCAGTAGAAAATGCAGAGGAAGTAATTGATGTATGTCCAGTTTGCATTATTGAAGCCGCTACTAAAGAAGAATACGAAAAAGCTGAACAAGAATTAATTGATGAAGGTGTTTTAACAGAAAAAGAATAATTATTCAATGTAATGAATTTTCTTTTCTATTAAGTAATTTCTAATTTCATTGATTAAATCATCTGATAATCATTTTTTAAAAGAATCTAAATCAATTGTTCAATCAATACTACTTCTTTTAGATCATATTTCAAATTCTCCTTCGATATATAAATTGGTGATTTCATAACTTCAATGATTAATCTCCATAATTCTTTTAAAAGAACTTTGAGATTTATTTTTAACACCTGCAAAACCATAATGAATAGCCGTATGACATAATTCACAAACACAAACTAATGCTCCTAAAGCAACTGTATGGGACTTATCATTAAATAATCAGGCTTCGTGGGTATGAAATTTATTTTTAGGAATTTTTGTGCTATTAATTCCACAACAATAACAAGTGTAGTTTTGAAGATTACGAATTTCTTTAGAAAGACTATCCCATATGGATGGTGGTAGCATTTTTCTTAAATTTAAATATCACATATTACGAGGAATCAAGTTTAGATAAATCATATTAGAATAAAGACATTTGGTTACTTTCTGGTAAATCTTCTAGTGAACCTATATCTTGTAGTGCTTGAATATTAGTAGTATTTAATTTTGTGCGCTTCTTTAAATCATCAATACTACTGAAAGGAGCTTCATTTCGTGCATCAACTACAGATAAAGCGGCCGTTTCTCCAACTCCATCAATTGAATTAAAAGGAGCTAATAATCCGTCTTCTAAAACAATAAATTTAGTTGCATCTGATTTAAAAATACTTGGCTTATAGAATTTAAACCCTCTAGAAATCATTTCAAGAGCAACAGTAAAATTAACTAGCAAGTCATCTTCTTTCTTGGTTTGGACATTATCATTTACTTTCTTTTCAATTTCCTTCATTTTTAGTTTAATTTCATCTCTTCCTTTAACTAAAGTTGCAATATCAATAGCATCGGTTTTATTAGAAAAATAAGTGGCATAATATGGCAATGGATAATAAATTTTGTATCAAGCAAACTTATAAGCATGTTGCACATAAGCAGTAGCATGGGCTTTAGGGAAAATATATTTAATCTTATTACATGAATCAATATATCATTGTGGAACATTATGTTTAATCATAATTTCCTCATATTCTTGTTTTAATCCTCTTCCCTTTCTCACATCTTCCATTATTTTAAAGGAAATTGAATTATCAATTCCTTGACTAATCAAATAGTTCATAATGTCATCTCTACAAGCAATAACGTTTTCTAGTTTCAGATTCATATTTTTAATCAAACTCTTTGCATTCCCTACATAAACATCAGTTCCGTGACTTAAACCAGAAATTCTAATTAAATCTGAGAATGAAGAAGGTTGGGTATTATTTAACATTTCTCTAACGAATTTAGTTCCAAATTCTGGCAATGAAATAGCACCATTTAACTCATTTAAACATTTATTATCAATAATATTTAATGGTTCAGGAGAGGTAAATAGTTTAATAACGTTTTTATCATTATTAGGAATATCATACATATCAACATTAGTTAATTGTTTTAATTGTCTTAAAATTGTAGGATTATCGTGCCCTAAGATATCAAATTTAAGAAGATTATCATGAATATATTCAAATGCAAAATGTGTTGTATACCATGTAGATTCTGTATCATCTGCAGGATAATTAAATGGTGAAAAATCATAAATACTATATTCTTTTGGCACAATAAGAATTCCACCCGGGTGTTGACCAGTTGTTCTCTTAACATCTTTACATTTTTCTACATATAAATCTATTTCAGAGTTTTTTGCATTCAATTTATTGATTTCTTCAAAATAACCTTTAACATAACCATATGCTGTTTTTTCTGCTACAGTTGAAATAGTACCTGCTCTAAAAGCGTGGTCTTCTCCAAACATTTCTTTAATAAAATTATGTGCTTGCGCTTGATATTCACCAGAGAAATTAAGATCAATATCTGGTACTTTTTCACCTTTAAAGCCTAAAAATGTTTCAAATGGAATATTATGACCTTCACCAATTAAATCTTCGTTACATTGAGGACATTTTTTACTATCCAAATCATATCCATCATCAACATTATCGACAAATTCATTGTATTTACACTTTTTACAATAATAGTGAGCAGGTAGTGGATTTACATCAGTAATTTCTAGCATAGTTGCTACTAATGACGAACCTACAGAACCTCTTGATCCAACTACATATCCATCATCTAGTGATTTTTTAACAAGTAAATGAGAAATTCAATAAACCACTCCATACCCATTACCGATAATTGAATCCAATTCTTTCTTTAATCTTTTTTCTACTATTTCAGGAAGAATATCACCGTAAATTTCATGTGCTTTTTGATAAACATGTTCAGTAATTAAGTTTTCTACATTATCAATATGTGGAGTATACAATTTATCTTTAATTGGATAAATATCACTACCTATATGATCAATAAAATCATTCACATTATTAATAACAATATCTTCCATCAATTGATTATCATTTAAGAATGTGAATTCATGCAACATTTCATCAGTGTTTCTCACATATGTCATTGGTGCTTTTCGTTGTCTATAATATCGATGTCTTCCACCACCGATTTGCTTGATGTATAAATAAGTTTCGTAATATTTGTAGTCTCATTTATGCAAGAAATGTGCATCTGAAACAGCAACAACTTTTTTATTTAATGAAATAGCAAAATTAATAATCTTTTTTAGAGTTTTTTCAATGTCTCTAATAGTAATATTGTTGCTTTCATTTATTAAGTATTCATAACAACTTGGTGGTGCCACAAATACATAGTCATAAAAATTAATTGCTTGTTTTAATTTTTCATCAGTTGCAGTTAAAGCTAAATGTCATAAATCTCCATCGATAGGAGAATTAGCTAGTAATAATTGTTGACGATGAAGATCTAAATTAGAATAACTAATTAATGGTCTTCCGTTAAAATTCTTTGTATGAGAAAGAGATACTAATTGATATATATTTCTTAATGACTCAGGAGTTTTTGCATACGCATAAATAAAATTACTATGATATTTTGCTCTTAGTTTATGAGAAGATAATGAATTAATATCATTAATAGTAGTTATGCCTTGTTGTTGCATTCTTTTTAACAAAACTAACCATAGACTAAATAATACTTCTGCATCGTAATCAGCTCTGTGGGCAGCAATTTCATCATAATCTACACCATGTTTTGCACACATTTTACCTAAAGTATGACTCTTATATTCAGGAAATAATGCTCTTGAAATGTGTAAAGTATCAATTACTGGATTAGTAGGAATATCTAAATTGTATTGTTCACATTTCTTAACAATAAAATTAAAGTCAAAATCAATAGCATTATGAGCAATTAGAGTAGCATTTCCTATTCAAGACATAATTTGAACAATACCTTCTCTAGCTGAAATAGCATTTTCAACATCTTTCTCCCTAATTCCAGTTAAATCCTGAGTAAAGTCTGTTAATGGTTGATTAGGTTTAATAAAAAAATCAATTTTATCAATTATTTGATTATTTCTATATTTAATAGCACCAAATTCAATAATATCATCAAACTCAGGATATAACCCGGTTGTTTCTAAATCAAATACAACATACGTTAAGTCGTTTAAATTATCATTAGTAGTATTTAATGCTAAATTAACATTTTCTGGTAATACTTCGAATTCACAACCGTATATTGGTTTAATGTTATATTTTTTCGAATACTTTTGCACTTCAGGATAAAATTGCACATTGTATCGATCAGTAATTGCAACTGCTTTATGACCAAATTGACTAACAGTTTTAAATAATTCTTCTACATCAATAATTCCATCAAACGCTGACATCTTTGTATGGATTGTTAATTCAGATCTTTTGTTTTCTGCTGTATCTTGAATTAAATATTTAGTAGGTGTAGGAAACTTATTAAACTTTTTCAAAAGTCCATAAATTTCTGTTTCATATTTATCTGTTTTTGCATCAACTAATGCTTCAATTCAATCACCAACTTGAAGTTCACTTAATTGATCTTTTAAATATTGATTTTTAATTTTTTTATTTTCATCTGGAAAGTATAAAGTTTTTATTAGAAAAGTACTTTCGTAATCGCTAATATAAATTTTATGCATTCAATATTTTGTTCTTTCTTCATAACTAATTTTGTAAATTTGACCACTTACAATAATATTTTGTTGCTCAAATTCTAAGTCTGATAATTTAACTTTTTTTCCAATACTTTTTCCTAAAGATGCAGATAAAGTTTTTTGTTTTTGTGAATGTTCTTTCTTTTCATTAGATTCTTTAATTGCTAATTCTTTTTTTCTATTTTCAATTTCTTTTAACTGATTTTGATATTTGATAATTTCTTCATCTTGGAAATATTGAAAAGCAAGAATTTCAATTCCTAAATAATTTTTAAAAGTGCTAACAATATTTTGATACAAAGAATCTATTTCTTTTTTTTCTTCATCTAAAAAATAATAAAAATTCAAGATTTGGTTATCAATAGTTGCTTTGCGCTTTGAAATGTTTTTAAAAAAAAGCTTTTTATCACTAAATTGTTTAGATATTTCCTCTAATATATCATTAACTATATCGTTATTAATTTCTCCTTGGAAATCAAAATTAACATTAAAATTTAAGTCTTCACTTTTAAACTTTTGTACTTTCTGAAAGATTTCATATGGAATGACATTATTAGTTTTGACATTAAAAAAATAATTGTTATCTTTAGAACTACAATTAACATCTACATCTTTAAAGTAGGTTAATTCATAATCATTAATTATTTTTGTTATTTCTAATATCTTGTATAACTTGTTCATAATTACTCTTTATTATTTTATCTAAAAGATAAAATATATCATCAATGTTTTTAATTTTTTTATGAGCATATGTTTTATAAAAATATTCAATAAAAGGAATTATTTCTAAAAATTTAATTTTTCCTTCTTTAAATAGTTTAACTG
>JAHHTI010000053.1 GCA_020024735.1 Mycoplasmataceae bacterium
ATATTTATATATAATATAAAACATAAATACTAGGTAAAAAATGATTTTTAAAAGAAGAGAAGAAATTGGTGCAACAGTAGAAAATAAACAAGAATTATTAGATAATTCTGAATTTGTTTTATTGGATGAAGAAACTAAAAAAGTTGCGGCTAGTAAGAAGAAAACCCCTAAACAATGAACTCATGATACTTGTGATGTAATTAAACAAGGAACAATTGATTTTTACCAAAAAACACAAACCTATTGTAAAGACAATAAATTTAATATTTGAAAAAGATTTTTAGGCTTATTAAGTATTTATTTCATTGTCTTTACTTTTACATTAGCTTGTTTTCCATTTTCATATTTTATTCCTGAATCTGGAACAGCTACTACTTTAAAGAATTTTTACTTTTATAACGGATCATCTTTAACTTTATCAGGACCTGGAATTGCTTATATTGTTTCTTTAATCATTTTAATTGGTTGTTGAATTGGTCATATTTTTATGTACAAAAAATATGAAAGCAATAAATATAGTAAAGAAAATGCTCATGCTTCTAAAAAGAATATGATGTTTTATGTGTTAAAGTTCTTATCTTGAACTTGTTTAATTGCTGGATTATTCTTTATCTTCTTATTAATTATCTTACCTCCTAACATTAATCAATATAATACCTATCTTCAAAATCAAGAAATCATTGGTCAAGTTAAAGCTAGCTATGATAGTCATACTTTACCTTCTTTAGCTGAAAATATCAAAAAAGATTTTTTACAAATTTTAGGTGTTCCTATGACTGCAGGTAGTGATATTGATACACTTGTAGGAAAAACTTTTACTGATAGTTATGATTGAATGGCAAATCCTGCTGTAAATTTCCTTACTTTCTATAATGTTTCATCAGGTGGTGTTTCTAGTTTTTCTACTGCTGGTATTGTAGTGCTAGTATTTGGGTCAATCTTTGCAAGCTTCGGTGTTATTAGTTTTGCTATTAAATATGTTGCTAGTTACTTTAATGAAGATAGAATTAATAATCTTAAAGAAATGAATATTAATTTCAACTTTAATTTTAATGATACTAAAGAAAATCTTGAATCTATTAACCAAAAACTTAAAGGAGTTTATGCTAACTCTCAACAAAAAATCCAAGAACGTAAGAATAAAGATTCCTTTAGAAAATATAAAAAACGTCTTATTGAAGAAGGAAAAGATACTAATTCAGATAGATTTACTACTGATGTTGAAAATTTAAATAAAGAACAAGCAGTTAAACCAGAAGATATTTCAATTTTCCAAACTTTTAAATCAGCTATCAAGGAAAGCGTTAAGAAACGTCAAATTGAAAAACAATATGATAATAATATTGCTACTGATAAAAAGAGAATGAAACCATCTAAACCAGAAATTGCAGTTCCTGATGAAGAATTAGATGATATCATTGATTCTTTAGATATTAAATAGTTAATACTAAAAGTTAGCACTTTGTCCATATTTGAGGAAGGAGTAATCATTAATGGCTAGTGAATATAAAGATACCTTAATAATGCCGCAAACCGCGATGGAAATGAAGGCTAATTTACCACAAAAAGAACCACAAATTCAAGCATTTTGAAAAGATCACGAAATTTATCAAAAATTACTTAAGAAAAACTCTCATAATCCGCAATTCACTTTACATGATGGTCCTCCTTATGCCAATGGAAACATTCATATTGGTCATGCTTTAAACAAGACTCTAAAAGACATTATTGTGCGATATAAAAGTATGTGTGGTTTTTCTACGCACTTTATTCCTGGATGAGATACTCATGGTTTACCAATTGAAAATGCCATTGCTAAAATTGATAATA
Organism: Mycoplasmataceae bacterium; assembly: GCA_020024735.1. GTDB lineage: Bacteria > Bacillota_I > Bacilli_A > Mycoplasmatales > Mycoplasmoidaceae > Mycoplasma_L. The sequence continues at coordinate 1,831 of JAHHTI010000053.1, forward strand.
ATTTTGAAAAGGGTGATTTAAGTGCAATTGAAAAAAGAAGACAATGTAAGGAATACGCTTTACAACAAGTTGCTACCCAACAAACACAATTTGCTTCAATTGGTCTATTAACTGATTTTAAAGAAAAGTATTTAACATTAGATACTACTTTTGAAACTCATGAATTAAATCTTTTTAAAGAAATGGTAAAACAAAAGATTGTTTATCAAGATTACAAACCAGTTTATTGATCTTGATCATCAGTTTCTTCCTTAGCAGATGCTGAAATTGAATATGCTGATGTCAAGTCACCATCAATTTATATTGCCTTTAAGGTATGTGATTCACAAAAACTTTGGGGATTGGAAGATGTTAATCTAATAATTTGAACTACTACCCCATGAACAATTCCTGCCAATTTAGCGATTGCTGTTAATCCACATTTTGAATATGTTATTTTTAAAGCAAATGACAAATTTTATTTAGTGGCAGAAGATTTATTAAAGAGTGTATCTGAAGCTCTTGGTTTTGGTGATGTTGAAGTGGTTAAAAAAGTAAAAGGAACTTCACTAGAATTAGTTAAATATATACATCCTTTAAATCAACATATAAATCCTGTTATTTTAGCTGAATATGTAACTAATGATAGTGGTACTGGTTTGGTACATAACGCTCCTGGTTTTGGTTTAGATGACTATTATGCTTGTAAGAAATATCATATTGATGTTTATTGTCCCATTGATGATTATGGCTGTTATGATAAAACAATTAATGACAAAGAATTAGAAGGTATGTTTTATCTAGATGCTAATAAAGTTATTGGTCAAAGATTAGAAGCTTGTGGAGCTTTACTAGCATTAAAGTTTATTACTCACTCAGCAGCTCACGATTGAAGAACTAAAAAACCAGTGATGTACCGAGCGACTAAACAATGATTTGTGAATATTAAAGCTTTACATCCACAAATTTTAAAAACTTTAAGTAATGATGTCACTTCTTCTGTTCCTAAGACTATTGAAAGAATTAAGGAAATGGTTTTAAACCGGGACGAATGATGTATCTCAAGACAAAGAGTATGAGGAGTTCCGATTCCTATTATTTTTGATGCTAATAAAGAACCTTTATTTGATTTGGAATTAATTGAACACATTATTACCATTTTATCCCAAGAAGGAACTGATACTTGATTTATCAAGGATGCTGAATATTTCTTGACTGATAAATATTTAGCAACTGGCCAAAAATATACTAAAGAAAAAGATATTCTTGATGTGTGATTTGATTCTGGTAGTAGTTTTGGAGTTTTAAAACAACATCATTTAAATTTCCCAGCTGATTTATATTTAGAAGGTTCTGATCAATTTAGAGGATGATTTAACTCTTCTTTAATTTGTGCAACTATTTTAAATAATCAAGCTCCTTATAAATATTTATTACAACATGGATTTACTTTGGATGAAAAAGGAAATAAGATGTCTAAGTCTTTAGGTAACACTATTTCACCTTTAGATGTCTTTAAGGAATATGGTGCTGACATCTTTAGAACATGGGTAGCTACTAGTGATTATTCCATTGATACACGATTTGGTTTTAATATTTTAAAACAAACTAGTGAAACCTACCGAAAGATTAGAAATACTTTATTTAGATATACTTTAAGTAATTTGCATGACTTTGATGTGAAATTACATTGACAAACTAGTTTAGCACTTGAAGATAATTACATCTTACATTGTTTAAATGAAAACTTAAAGAGAATTAGTTATGCTTATGATAACTATAAATTTATTGATGTGATTAAGACTATTAATAACTTTACCATTGAATTATCTCAATGATATTTTGATATTATCAAGGATGCATTATATTGCGAAGAAACCAATGCTATTAGAAGAAGACAAATCCAAACTGTTTTATATCAAATCCTAGATACTTTATTAATTGCTTTAACTCCTATTATGCCTCACACTTGTGAAGAAGTTTACCAATTATTTAATAAGACTAATAAGTGTGAATCAATTGCTTTAGAAACCTTTATCAAAGAAGTTCCAACCCATATTGATGCTAGCACTATTAACGCCTTCAATTCTTTCTTTAATTTAAAAGATACCATTTATTGTGAATTAGAAAATATGCGAAACCAAGGTATCTTAAAGAAGAACAATGAAGCAACTATTATCATCCCTTCAGCAATGTTAGCTGACATTCCTTTTAGTGAAAAACAAATACAACTATATCTAAATGTTGCCAAAGTGATAAAGGATGATAATAGTCAACAATTACAAATTAAAAATGAAGGATTAAAGAAATGCTGCCGTTGTTGAAATCATTTTGATAATAAAGATATGGCAAGTGATGATTTATGTCATCGATGTCATCAAGTTATTCATCATTAATTATTTAGGAGCATTTTTTTCTAAAACCTTTTTATCTAAGATAATCTTTTGATTATTCAATAATCAAATAATATCTTCTGGTTCATTTCCAATAATAATGGATTTAGTTAGTGCTCCAAATACAGAAGCCGAGATTAGTCAACCAATTAAACCGATAAAGAAGATTACTGTTAAAGCAATATAGACAGGAATGGTATAACCATTATATAAAGTAGTATTAATTACTGCAACTTCTTCTTTATAAGTATTAGAGATGTTAATAAAAAGTTTTTGTAATTCTTCAGCATGTGCATTATATCATTCTAATTGCATATGATCAATGCTTCCATCATTAGCTACAATGTATTGAAAGACATCATTAATCTTAGTAAGAATGATATGAGTGGGATGATAAAATTCATTTTTGATTTTTGTCAGTAATATACATCAAGTAATTAAAACAACACAAATCATACATATATTAACAATTCTTTTACTTAAACACACATTAAACAATTTTTTATTTTGACTAATGCGATGATAGTAAAAATATTCATTACTAAATAATAATCCATTAGCTCCAATCCGAATGATTAAATAGATTGCAACAAAAGGTATTGCAGTTGCTATCCCAAAATCTAATAATCGTGTAATATTATTTTTAGCCTGATTTAATAAAGAGATAGCTTTTCTAGCTTGGTCAAAACCTTGTGCCATATTAATGTTGATGTGGTTTAATTGCTGAATATTTTTACCTAAAAGAATGGCAGAAATTGGGACAACTAAAAAAATTCCTAAAGCTATAATTCCAAAAATAATAGAAATTAAAATTTCTATAAATCGCATTCGATGTTCTCTTTGAATTTCATTGCGAATTGATGTTTCCATAGAAAATAATTAATATAATTAATTATAGCGAAAATTATAAAGCTTTTTTATATGCTTTGAATAAAAGAAGAATAATGAATGCTTGGTTATTCTTTGTTTCTCTTAAACAAATAATTAACACTTATTTATAGAAACAATGTCTTAAATTTCATCACTAATTGATACAAAAATCTACCAGAGTTTTTTATCAAATTTTACCAGAGTTTTTTATCAAATTTCACCAGAGTTTTTTATCAAATTTTGTTTTTTATTATAAAATAATAACACTATGGAAAAATATATTAAAAGAATATCTGAAAAAATTATAGAAGAATTTAACAAAGAAATTAAGTGTGCAATTTTAATTACTGGACCTAAGTGATGTGGCAAAAGTTTTTTGGCTAGACAGTATGCAAACTATGAATTGGATGTTAGCAATTTAAAACATATGAGTAAAGACATTGTTGAATCAAAAATATCTGATGTCATTGATAAACATCAAATACCAATTTTAATTGATGAATGACAAGAAGCTCCTATGATATGAGATGTAACCAAAAAAATAATTGATAAAACAACTAAAAAAGGAATCAATTTATTGCTAACAGGTTCTTCTACACCGGCATACAAAAATAAGATAACTCACTCAGGAGTAGGTAGAATTTTTAAAATTTGATTAAGTACATTAACATTTGATGAAATTAATCATCTTGAGAAAAAACTAAGTTTCACTAAATTATTTGAATGTAAAAATAATCAAGAAATAAGAGAACATATTAAGGAAGTACCTTTATTAGAAAATAATTATAATTCATGTTTAGAAAGAATAGCATATGGTTGTTGACCTGAAGTAGTCGTTAATGAAATTAAAAGTAGTAAATATGCTGAAAGATATGCTAAGGATTTAAGTGAAACTAATTTTAGAGAAGTTAATGGTTTGATTCCTAATAAAAAACTTTCTACTTTAATTTTAAAAGCTATGGCTAGATTAAATGCTACAACTATGGAATTAAGTAAAATTCAAAGAGATTTAGGAAATGAAAACATTTCAAGAAACACATTAGATAAATATTGAGAAGCTTTTAATAGTATTTCTTTGCTAATCGAAGTGGATTCTTTTTCATTAAATGCAAGATCAAAGACTCAATTGAGATTAAAACCCAAAGTTTATTTTTGTGATCCTTCTATTGTTGCATCAATATTAAATCTGAAAACTCCTGATGCTTTAATGCAAGATTATAAAACACTAGGCTTCTTGTTTGAAAACCTTGTGATGAAAGATCTTATGGTATATGCACAAGCATTCGGTGGCACATTATATTATTTTAGAAATAATAATAATTTAGAAGTCGATGCTATCATTCAATATAACAACCGTCAATGAGGAGCGATTGAGATTAAATTAGGATCTGATAATATTGATAAAGCTGCTAAAAACTTATTAAATTTTAAAGAAAAATTTGAAGTTAAGGATAATACTATTGAATCTAAACCTTCATTTTTAATGGTAATTAGTGCTGCTGTATCGATTGCATATATGAGAGACGATGGAGTTATAGTATGTCCACCAACAGTTCTTGGAGTATAGTTTTTTGTATAAGAGAATAACACTTAACAAATGTTAGCGCTTAACGAAAAGTTATAAATTATTTATAATTTATTATATGAAGAACTTCTTTTGAAAATGTAGTAGTATATGTATCATTTTGCTTTCATTGTTTACTACATTCTTTTTATTCTCTAATGCTAAATCTAGCAGTAGAGTAGATAACAATAATATTACTTTTAATGATACCAACAAAGCTTGACAAGTACCCAATCTAATTGCTACTTATGATCAATCTTATGAAGTTGCAAAGTCTTTTAGTAAAAGTGATACTTCGTTTTATTATCCCGGTTTAGATATTGATAAAAATAAGATATTCAATCAAATGTCACAAAATATTGGAGAATTAGAAGTTAGCTCAACACAAGCTTTGTGTAGTAATCCTGCCTCTAGATTGCTTTATAACAAAAAATACCATTTATTTTTACAATTGGAAGTTAATATAGATTTTAGTGTTTCAG
>JAHHTI010000054.1 GCA_020024735.1 Mycoplasmataceae bacterium
AACTTCTAAGGTTTTATAAAAAGGCATTACCCCCAGTAATTAGAGAACTCCCTAAAATTCTATTGAGCAAAAAAAGAAACATTTATTGAACACAAATAGGTAATATCGTGTTTTTTGGAGAAACTCTTTTTTCTAAGAGCTAAGATCCAAATAATACTTAGCAATTAATTTATATCACATAATTTCTCAGGAAATAAAATTCTTAGTTGTTGTAAGATGATTGTTCAATTCGAATAAGCACGATTATTTCACTTTTCCTGGATATCCATCAACCGTAAATAAATCAATTTTAATAATGATTGTTCATTTACAAATCCACCTTTAGATTTTGTTATTAGTCTAATATTACGGTTAACATTTTCAATAGTGTTAGTAGTGTAAATTATCTTTCTAATTTCTGGTGGGAAGTCAAAGAATGTCGTTAATTCGTGAAAGTTTCTTTCTCATGAATCTACTGCGTATTTGTATTTCTTCGACCACTTTATAGAAAACTCTTCTAATGCTAATTGAGCTGCTTGAAATGAATTTGATTTATAAATTGTTTTCATATCTGCAATGAAACGTGCTCTATCACAAGGTGATACATACTTCAAAGAATTTCTAATTTGATGAACAATACACTTTTGTACTCTTGCATCAGGGTAAACAGCTGCAATTGCTTCGCTAACTCCTTTTAAATTATCAGAACAAATTAACAAAACATCTTCTACACCTCTTAATTTAATTTCATTAAAAATTGTTAATCATTGCTTTGCAGATTCACTCTCAGCTATTCAAAAACCGATAATTTCCTTGTATCCTAGAAGATTTACACCGATTATTATATAAACAGACTTTTCTTGGTAAATACCGTCCATTCGTACATTAAAACGGATTCCATCAATAAACATAATTGGATAAATTGGTTCTAATGGTCGTTGTTGTCATGATCTGATTTCTGGTAAAAGTTTATCTGTAATTCGTGTAATCATATCCTTACTAATTTGACAGTGATAAACGTTATTAATAACTTCTTCAATATCTCTAACTGATGCACCTTTAGCAAATAGTTGAATGATAAATTCTTCTATTTTTAATACACTTCTTTTGTGCTTAGGCACAATTAAAGGATTGAAAGTAGCATTTGCATCTCGTGGTACTTCAATTGTTAATTTACCTGCATCTGTATTGATTGTTTTCTTTGTTTTACCCTTACGGTAATTATCAGAAACTTCTCTAGACGATTGGTCATACTTTTCATAACCCATATGTTCATCAAACTCTGTTTCGAGTGATTTCTCATAAAATGTCACCATTAATGAACCGAGCATTTTAGTAAAGTCATCTGCTGTTACTACATTTGTTTTTTTAAGAAATTCTTCATTTAATAATCTTTCTTCATTTATACAATTTTCTTTAATTTTTGCCATAAAAACTCCTTTTCTAATTTTATACCTTAGAATGAGTTTCTCCAAAATTCGCTACACTCTCTTCCTATACTAATGATAAGCAATAAAATTAATAAGATTCAATTAACGTATTTCTTCTCCTTCTTGTAATATTCATCATAACAATTCACATAACTATAAGGATCATCACCACGCTTTATTAGTATCTTTTTAGCAAGCATAAAGAAAATAATGTTTCCTATACCTAATGTTAGCATTCCTAATACTGAATATCATGCCATTTTTGTTTTTAATATTGGATGTTCTCAAATAAAACTTCTCCTCATAAAAACAATAAAATGCAGTGAGGGTGAAATAAAAAAGTTGGCAAATCACATAAATACAGTTGAAGAAATAAACATTCGTAATAACTCAGGATTATTTTTAACAAGTGATTCATAAAAATAATATAGAAAAACTATTGCTAGCACCAATAAAACCAAATGAAAAAAAGTTGAAAAAATTTGTACTTTCATTAAATGCTTGAAGGCTTGAATTAATAATGGATTGTCATTTCGATCAATTATTTTTTTATCCAATAGGATTGCATACTGTTGATTCATATTTAGCCTACCTTGTTATAAAAGATTTTAGCAACCCCATTAGACAATCTTGTCGTTTCCTGGATTAGGTTAGATTTATGTGCACCTTTTTTAGAAGTAATTTTAGATACGAATTTAATAGGAGATGAATCTATTTTATACATATTATATGTAAGCTGATATGTAACTTCACTTACTATATCATTAAAAGAGATATTTAATGATAATAAATCTTCATTCCATTTATATTTAGCATAAAGTTCATCAGTATAAAAAGCTGTATTAAAAGTATTGAAGTTAGTGATAATACTCTCATAATTTTGTTTAGAAATTTCTGACTCTTTTAAATGAAGCATCATTGTACCTACTAAATCTTTAGCAGGTAATGCTTTAATAAATTTACCAATAACTTTTCCTTGAGAGGAGAATTTACTAATAGTTCACCCTGTTTCATCATTAGCGTATAGAATTTCTACTTTTAGTTGTTCTTTCTCATCCTTAGGCATTGAAGAAATAAATTCTTTTAGATAATTAGGTTGTTTCACAAAAAAGGAAGGAACAATATTGTGTTTATCATCGGCATTAAAATTATCATTAAATTTTAGATTTAATCTTTCTTTTTCATCCAATTTCATAAAACCACTAATAGGGATAATCATATCTTTAAACCTTTGTCTAAATTCAATATGTAAATCTGCAGTACCTTCATTATCATTCGGATTTTCCAACAAGATGCTTGTTATTTCTATATCATTCAAAGTGTCTTTTAATACTATTCCGAAATCTTTTAATGATTGTTGGTATTTTTCAGAAGATGTATTTCACAAAGCTCAAATTTTATATTCTGAAGGTAAAAATATTTCTTTATATTTAGGGTCAATTTTACTAAAAACATCTTTTACATTTAAAGCAATTTTATCAACCTTTGCAGCGACATATGCAATATTCGTAACTAAAACATTAGAGGCATTTGCAACAAATAAAGTTAAAAGCATAAAAGGAACTAACTTATAAGAACTTTTAGCTTTTTTGTCATTCATATTTTTATTATACACAAAGCTTATCTAATTATATTAGACTTATCATTTTTAATTCTATGTTTTCTATTTAATAGACTTAATTTATCTTTTTGCATCTGTAATCTAAAAATATCTTCTTGCTTAATATTTTTATCAAAGATTCATCAAGGATGAATTTTTTCTTTAATTAGTCATCAATTGTAGGGTTATTTTGCTATAATCCAAATGTGCAAGATAGATAGCGTTGCTATAAAAAAATAAAGGTGTTACCTTGATTAACTAAGAAAGTCTTGCTAAGAAATTAAAGAGTCTTTCATCTAACTTTAAATAAGATTATCTAAGGGAAGATGAACCAAATAATGAAATAGTAATAATTTAGTAAAAACTAAATATTTTAAGTTGTTTAATGAAAAATATATTTTAAGGAGAATAAATATGAAAATAACTTGTTTGTTAGGCTTACAATTTGGCGATGAAGGAAAAGGAAAATTTACTGACTACTTAACCAATGAATATGATGTTATTTGTCGTTATCAAGGTGGTGATAATGCTGGTCATTCCATTGATATTAATGGACAAAAATACCACGTTAGATTAATTCCTTCAGGAGTCTTCCAATCTAAGCAAGTCTTAATTGGTAATGGGGTAGCACTAAATCCTAAAACCTTAATTGAAGAATTATCCTATCTTAGTGAAAATCATATTGAAGTTAAAAACCTTTATATCTCAGATAAGACACATGTCATTATGCCTTATCATATTCAAATGGATGAATTGAATGAGCTAGTTAAAGACAACAAAATTGGAACAACCAAAAGAGGTATTGGTCCTTGTTATGCAGATAAATATGACCGAATTGGAATTAGAGTACAAGACCTATTTGATAAAAGTCATTTAACAGCTTTAATTACACAAGCTTTAATTCATAAAAATGTACTCTTTGAACACCATCATTTAAAAACTTTTGATGCTCATTTATTAGCAGAAGAATATTATGCAATCGGGCAAAAAATAAAACAATATGTTGTGGATTCTCATTCTTATTTAAATGAACAAATTAATCACCAACATTCGATTCTATTAGAAGGTGCACAAGGTGCGATGTTAGATATTGAATTTGGTACTTATCCATATGTAACTTCATCTAGTTGTTTAACAGGAATGAGCCAAGGAACAGGGATTGCATACAACCAAATAACTAATACTCTAGGAATTGTAAAAGCCTACTTAACAAGAGTCGGAAATGGTCCAATGATTACTGAAATTGATGATGAAATTGCTCAAACTATAAGAATAAACGGAAATGAATTTGGTACTGTAACCAAAAGACCTCGTAGAATTGGTTGATTAGATTTACCACAATTGAAATATACAGTAGGAATTGCTGGAGCAAAAACCATTGCTATTACCTTATTAGATGTTTTATCAGGTATTGGAGATATTAAGGTATGTACTCACTATGTGGATGAAGCAGGTAAAGTGTATCCAAATTATATTAATAATGATGCTTTATTAGCTACCCTACAACCTGTTTATCAAACATTCAAAGGTTGAGATGAAGATATTTCTACATGCCAAACATTTAATGATTTACCACTTGCTGCTCAAACCTATCTCCATTTTATTGAAAAAGAACTTGGTGTAAAAATTGCTTATGTATCAGTAGGGTCAAAAAGAACCCAAACTATTAAGGTAGCCTAATTATGATTGATCGATATAAAGTCCACGAAATTGAAGAAATATGATCAGATACCAATAAATTCAATAATTGGTTTCAATTAGAAATGCTAGTATGTGAAGCATTGTGTGAATTAAACATTATGCCATCTGCTGACTTAGAAGAATTACAACAAAAAATGAAGTTAGATGTTAATGAAGTATATGAATTGGAAAAAATTACTAAACACGATGTGGTAGCCTTTACCCGTGCTTTATCTAATTCCATTGATACTAATGCCAAGAAATGAGTTCATTATGGTTTAACTTCAACTGATATTGTGGATTCATCAAATGGTATGAATTTCAAACAATCTAATGAAATCATTATACAACAGGTGCAACAATTATTAGCTACCTTAAAACATTTAGCAATCAATAATAAATATGTTCAACAAATTGGACGAACCCATGGTGTGCATGCTCAGGTAAATTCCTTAGGCTTAAAATTTTTAAATTACTATGAAAATATTAGTCGTTGATTAACTACTTTTAATAGTATCAGAAAACAAGTTGAAGTTATCAAACTATCAGGGGCAATTGGTAATTATTCATTCCAAAATCCCCAAATTGAAATCTTGGTAGCGAAAAAACTACAAATGGATATTGCTTATTTTAGTACTCAAGTAGTTTCCCGTGATCGTCATGCCTTATATTTTAGTGTGATTGCAAATCTAGGTTTAATATGTAACCAAATTGCTACTGAAATTAGACACTTACACCGTACTGAAGTTAATGAAGTGTGTGAAGGTTTTAGTGCTAACCAAAAAGGAAGCTCAGCAATGCCACACAAAAAGAACCCTGTAAGTTGTGAAAATATTTGTGGTATGAGTCGTTTATTAAACGGGTTATGTCAAACCACATGGGAAAATGTGAATCTATGACATGAACGAGATATTTCCCATTCTTCTAATGAAAGAATCATTTTTAATGATGCCTTATCTATTGTTGTGTATATGTGTGATAAATTAAACATTGTTTTAAATGATTTATCAATTAATCAAGATGCTTTAAAGAAAAATATTAATCAAACCTTATCGCATACTAAATCGCAAGCATATTTATTACACATGATTAAGCATCTTGATAAATCACGAGAAGAAATCTATGATTACATACAAAAAATCAGTCTAGATAACCAAGATATTATGGACCACTTAAAAAATAGTGAATACCAATGACTTTTTGAAGGTGATTTACTAAAGGAATTTAATCAGTTAGCCAACGAACTACAATATATTGATTTTATTTATGAAAGAGCAGGGTTCAATGAAAAATAATGACTACTTTTCACAAATCTTATTTACCTATGATGAAATTAATCAACGAATAGAAGAATTAGCCAGTGAGCTTAATGCAACTTATCAAGATATTAATGAAGACATATTAGTCATTCCTATTATGGATGGTTCATTAGTTTTTGCAAGTCATATCATTCTTAATTTAGACTTTGCTCTTCATGTAAGATCAACTAAAATAAGTTCTTATGATGAAAAGACTAACTCTAATCATAATCCGCAAATATGTACTAATATTCCGCTTGATAAAATTAAGCAACGCAGAATATTAATTTTAGAAGATTTAGTTGATACTGGTTTAACCTTAAGTAAATTTAGCAAGTATTTATTAGATAACGGAGCTAAAGAAGTTAAAATTTGTGTGTTATTTAAAAAGGATATTCCTCATCGTGAATTAGACTACAATATCGATTTCTTAGGTTTCACCATTCCTAATGAATGAGTAGCAGGATTCGGGATAGACTCACAAGGAAATTTCCGTAATCTAAGAGACTTTGGAATAGTTAATAAAAAATACATTAAACGTTAGTTTCATTAAAGTTTCAATAAACTATGTGGAACTACAAAAGCATTTGTGATTAATGTAAGTGACTCTTCATCATTTGTTATAAAGAGTTTAAATAAAGGTTTGCTATGCTTACCTTCAATTTTTAATGTTTCAATTGCTTTATTTAATTTTTCTAAACTAGCAATAGCAGCACTATTTGATAACTTAATTTCTACCGGAATTCAATTCCCATCATCTAATTCAATAATAGCATCAATTTCATTACCCTTTTCATCCCTAAAGAAATATAATTCAGCACCTATAGCTTGTGTGTATACCATTAAATCTTTGATAACTTGATTTTCAAAAACAATCCCTGCAGTGTTTAAATCTTCAATAAAGTTATTAGAGTTCTTAATTTTTAATAGACTACATACCAAAGATGTATCATAGAAATAAAAATATGACTTTTATATAAAAAAAGCTGAAACTTTTGACAGAAAAAAGCTGAAACTTTTGACAGAAAAAAGCT
>JAHHTI010000055.1 GCA_020024735.1 Mycoplasmataceae bacterium
AAACACTATTTAAAAGAATGCTTTAGTTTTTTACCACCCAAATTTATTACTACCCATTTAGCCTCATGGGAAAAAACCGATCTTAAAAACTTGAAGAAATGTGATGCCTTATTATTACAACAAAGATTATGTAGTTATCAAATAGCCATTGAAAGCACTGAAGATATCACCTTTGCTATTAATACAGGTGGGGGTATTAATTTAAAAGCCATTAACCCTAATACTTATGAATCAACCATCAAAAATTTATATTTTATCGGTGAAGTATTAGATTTGAATCCCCGAACCAACGGATTCAATATTACCACTTGTTATGCTTCTGCTAATCAATGTATGGAAGGGATTGCTAAGAAAACTTCTTTAAAATAGTTATCTCTTTTCATCTAAAAGTAAAAAAATCATATATAATGTTAAGGATGTTAATGCAGGTGTAGTTCAATGGTAGAACGCAACCTTGCCAAGGTCGAGACGTGGGTTCGATTCCCATCACCTGCTCCATTATGATAAAAAACCTAGTTCGTCTAGGTTTTTTTCTTTCTCTACCTTATATATTGGTGATTATTGATATTTTTGGTTATTTAAGGGAGAAAAACTATTATTAATAATAATAAGAAGGAAATTTATGTGGAATTTTGCCTTAAAAACAAGGAAAAACCCACTTTATTTAAGAGAGTGAGAGAAAAAAATAAAAAAAATTATTTAAAAAAATATTTTTGCGTATAATATAGTTGTTTATAATACAAACAAATGGAAAGGTAAAAACTATGAAAAAATCAAGTAAAATAATTTTTAGCTCCGCATTAGCAGCATTGATGATTGCAGGTACAACTGCTTCTGCTGTAGCTATTTACTATGCAATTAGTAAATCTAAAACTAATAAAACTACTAAATTAAATCAAGCGTTAACTGATACTTCAACAATTACTAAACCATTAGCCGCTAGTAATTTCTTGCCTTCAGAATACATTATTCCACAATTGAATTCTTACAATCCTACATTCTTTAAGGCAATGGGAATTAATGCATATGGTTTCCAACAAGAAAGCTTAACTAAGAATATAACTAGTGTTTCATTAGTTAATTGTGATGATGAAAATGGAACTGCTGATTTAAGAGTTACTTATAGAGGTAAATTCAAAGATACTTACATTCCTGTAGTTGGTTTCTTAAAGAAAGCTGATGCACTTACTGATTTAGAAATGACTATCAACCAAGATTTTAAAAGAGCTATTCCTTCATACTTTTATTCTTCTCCTGAAATCCTTAACCAACTAAAAGACTCTATTCAATGTATTGATCAACCACTAAATCATGGTGAATTAAAATTATCTATCCCTTATGCTAATGACGATAATTCTGTCTTTGTTTTAAGAGTTGAATATCGTGGTAAAGTAAAAGCCTTTACTTTAAAGACTGATTACAATACTGAAACTATGTTAAATGCCATTGTTGCTAAAACAAAATATGATATGAATTCTCGAGCAACTCTTTCTGCTTCTGAATTTATCAATAAATATAACACTATTGATGAACTTTTCAATCCAATTGATGACAAAACACAAAAACCATTACTTTATAATGCAGACCTTTTAAGACTTAACCACTATTATAGTGATGATGAAGCTTTATTAGTTTATAAAGTTGCTTATAATGATAAGAGTGTTCAACATAGTATTTCTAACCTTTATACCGATGAACAAAAACAAGGTATTCAATTTTTCCAAAAAATTGACTATACAACTCCTGCTAATGTTAAATTTAACAATGCATCAATTGATGAATTAAACAACTCTCAATTAATGACTAGTGATCAAAAAAGAGCTTGATTACAACAAAACGGATTCTACAATCTAGACACTAGATTAGATATGAATAAAATATTAATTAGTAGAACAACTGATGGAAATGTTGGTCTAGAATATATTCCACAAAAAAATTCTGCTCAATCTAGAAGTAGTGGTAGTACATTGGATGCTCCACACTTCACAAAGGACTACGGTGTTAAACGTTATGATCCTAACAATGTGGAAAAATCTTTAGATGATTCATTAATCCAAACTATTAAAGATTTTAAAGAAGATAAACCATTCCCTGTACCTACATCTACTTATTCAAGAGCAGCTGGTGATTTAGCAATTAATGAAAATGATACTGATAAAGAAGTAGAAGCTAAAATTACTGAAGCTTTCAATCAATATTATTTAACTGATATGGACACAACAATTGGTACAATTATAAGAAATAAGGAAGCTGTTTTCATTGATAATTTAGTAAATTATAATGTTTCAATGAATTTGGATCCTAACATTAATCAAAAAGATTTATTTAACAAATTATTAAATGCTGTTGATCTTCGATATGAATATGCTGTTAAAGATAATCATGTAAGTTATAATTTACAATTCACTATTGTTAATGAAAAAGCTTTAGGATTAAAGAAAATCTATTTCCAAGAAACAGACCATGAAAATGCTACTATTAAAGGTTCTTTGGAACCAGGTGAAAGAATTACTTTTAGTTATGTTTCAGATGATTTATATCAAACTGCTATTTCTAGTAGCAATGGTGGAAAAGCTAGAACTATTGACGAAGGGGAAGAAGAACAAAAAATGAATCTTGTTCCTATCAGAAGTGAATCTGGTACTTTAGCACCTGCATTTGATGATACTAAGGTTATGTTTGTGGCTAATATGGGTTATCAAAATGCTTGTGTATTAAATGCTTATGAACCTATTTCATCAAATAGTCTATATTGAGACTTAGTTATTGTTAAACCTGTTTTACCAGATGATTTGAGTAAAGAACCTCAATATGTTATTGATTACTATAACAAATTAATTGAAGTTGAACAAGCTGCCCAAAATCTTGGAATTGCTGCTGCTGCTGACCTTGCTTTTACTCTTATTAGTCTTGGTATAACTCTTGCAACGGGAGGTACTGCTGCTTTAACTGTCATCGGAGCTGGATTTGCTGGTTTTATGGCTGTTATGTCTATTCTAGGTGGAGTTGTTCTTGTTTTAGCAATTGTGGCTTTAATTGTTTTAGCTTTTGTATTGTGAGCATTGGCTGTTCCTCCAATTATCTTAAAATATGAACATGCATTAGATACTTCTTACGAAATTCCTGATACAAAATGAGCAACTACTGTAACTGGTTCAAGTGCTTTAAGAGAAGAACCTTTCTTTGATGACCAAATTCAAGATTCGTTTAAAAACAAAGTAGTTGAAGAATATACTAAAGATAAGGCAGCAAGAGCTGATCAAATGGAATTATTTGAAAACCTTATTAACCAAGATAAATCTAGCTTAAGAACAGTTAGTGGTATGTTTGAAAGTACAGTTGATCAAAATCCTGATGTTTCTACTAATGTTAGAATCTTTGATGGTGATATTCAAGCATTAGCTTATGGTATTTTAAATACTCCTGAATTACTAAGACATTATGGATGAGAAAAAGATCAAGATAAATTACGTGATGCACTTAGAGTAAGTAAAGTAATTACTAATTGTGAACCACAAAATATTAGTGGAGCTTTAATTGGTCAAGCAATTACTGATTACAAACCTTTAATTTCTCAACGATTAAATAAGATTAAAGATGGAATTGGTTCTTCAATGCTAAGTTTATATTGTGAAAAATTAGATGATTTAATGAAGAAGAAAGAAAACTATGGTAATGGTTCATTTAGTAAAGAAATTGGTGAAGTAAATGCTTTCATTAATAGTCCAGAATTTGACAATGCTTATCGAATGAGAGCACAAGCTTTCAATACATTAACTGAAGAAGAAATCCAAAAAAATATTCAAGAAGCAAGAGATAATTGAAATGGTACTGGAACAGGTGAAGATCAACTTGGTTTAAAGTATTACTATACAAAAATTAGTAATTCAATGATCGATTGAAAACAACCTAACAATATTCCTACTAAAGATCAAATTAATGAAACTGCTTATAACATTGATAAAAAAATTCTTGATGGTATTATGCCTAAATATTTAGAAAACAAAAAAGTTGAACCTATTACAGATACTACTGATGGAAACACTACTGAACAAGCTGCTGCTGAAGCTATGGCTATTGCTGAGGGACAACCAGAAACTAATAATAGTGATGATAATGATACTAGAAAGACTGTTTCTGAATACTTCCAAAACAGTTTAGGAATTGTTGGTTTAAAAGAAGAATCAGTAATGCCAACATTGGTAACTATTTATGAACACAATAACAATAATGTGAGTGAAGTAAATAAAGACTTATTAGTTTCATTTATGCGTTTTGCTCAATATCAAGACTTTAAATATGAATACTTAAAACTTGATGAAAAACAACTTAAAGATAAAGTAAATGAAGGTGTTCTTCACTATAATCAAACAATTATTCCTCATCACTTTAATAAACCATACCAACATAATTTCTCTTACCAAAATTTAGATGTTGATCAATATCAAATATTAATGAAGTTCTTCTATGATGGTTATGAATATGTTGATGATGCTGGTATACCTCATACTTGTAATTTAAGTGGACTTATGAGATTAATTAAATTAGAACCAAAAGGTCATTTCCAAATCAATCTTGCTAAAGATAACTCTATTACAGTGAGTGCTCTTGATTCAGATGTTACTGGTAATCCAAACTTCCCTGTAAAAGAAAGATTTGACTTTGAAGCTGACTTACCAGGTAAGAAAAATCTTATTTACAAAACTAATATTAAGAATATAGTTGACTTTATTCAATATGATGCTAATAGAATTGGTAAAAAAGATCCAGTAATCGGAATTGTTGACTTCATGGATAGATATGGTACTCCTCATACTCCAACAGCTAAACTTTTAGAAGAAAAAAAATTGATTACTAACCAACCAAGAATAGGTGTCTTCTTCCCAAACTTTAGTATTAATGGTGTATTTGGTGCAGAAAAAGATCAATATGGTGTTTATCAATTAACAAACCAACTTCCAGGTGGAAAAGGAGCTTCAGGTTCTATTACATGTGGACTTCCATACATTCACTTCAATATGACTAACATCTTTGCAAATAATGTTCTATCAAATTCAATTGGTTATGATGCAAGTTGATGAGGTGCTCCATGTATTCCAGGTAGATTGCAACCTTCAGGTATATATCTATTAAATGAATATGTTCATATGTTAGATGCATTCGTTAATCCATTCTATGATGTTCTTCCAAACCCTAATGAATAGGCAATAATTTCTCCTAATTTAGTCTTATTCAAAAAAACACTTTCTTTTTAAAAGAAGGTGTTTTTATTTTGTTACGGATCATCTTTATATCACCATAGAAAATCTATTGAATTATGCAAAATCCTATTAGTTTTTTTAAAAAAATATGCAAAATCCTATGGTTTTATTAAAAAATATGCAAAATCCTATTAGTTTTTTAAAAAAGATATGCAAAATCCTAAAAAACATATATGATTAATGTAAGGATATATAATTTATGGATAATTTTATTTATAAAAGAGATTTTGAAGATGAAATAGAAAGATGATACACAGGGGTTAGAAATGACTGTGCTTTAATTGTAACTGGTGCACGTCAAGTAGGGAAAACAACCGGGATTATTAATTGAGCGCAACGTATGGGAAGAAAACTAACTGTTTTTGACTTTAGTAAACATCCGCAATATATTGAACCTATTTGCAATGCTTCTTCGTCTGAACAAGTGTTACAAATAGTATCAGAAGCTTTATCTAAAAAGCAAACTGATATCGATGTCTTGTTCTTGGATGAGATCCAAATGCATCCTGATTCGTTATTCCTTTCACGAATCTTTAAAAATCAAAAGGTTAAATTAATTTGTAGTGGTAGTCTATTAGGTACTAAATTATCAATTAATGCTAAAAGAACTGATGTAGGTTCTAAAGCGTATTTGCAAGTTTATCCATTAAACTTCAAGGAATTTTTAACTTGAATTGGTAATGAAATGAAATTGGAATTAATTGATGATGCTTATAACAATATGACACAATTAAGTTCACAATTACATAATGAATTAATGCAATTATTCTATAAATTTTTGATTATTGGAGGGATGCCAAAGGTCGTTGCTACATATATTAATGAAGGGATGGCTATTACCCAAAATGTTTATGATCGTAAACATGAAATTTATCAATGCTATGTGA
Organism: Mycoplasmataceae bacterium; assembly: GCA_020024735.1. Taxonomy (GTDB): domain Bacteria; phylum Bacillota_I; class Bacilli_A; order Mycoplasmatales; family Mycoplasmoidaceae; genus Mycoplasma_L. The sequence goes on from JAHHTI010000055.1 coordinate 6,149, forward strand.
ATGATAATCAAGCATCTTTCTATGGCTATGACAAGTATCGACAAGAAACTATTAAAACGATTGATCTTATCTTTAATAAGATTGATACCTTTGTGATTCAACCGGAAAGTAGAAGGTTTATCATTTCTGAAATCAATAAAAATTTTCGTTATTCTAATATTGAAGTCCCTTTACATATTCTTAAAAATAGTAATATTGCACTATGCGCTAATGAAGTTGAAATACCACAATTCCCCTTAAGTCACCATATCTCAGAAACACAATTCAAACTTTATTATAGTGATGTAGGGTTATTAACCTCTAAGTTAAGATTAGATTACACCAAACTTATTTCTTTTTTAGAAGAAAATACTAATCCCTCAATATGAGGTGGGGTGGTGGAAAATTATGTCGCTCAAGAATTACAAAGTAACCAATTATATTATTGAAAAGGATACTTAAAATCTAAGAACAGATATGAAATAGATTTTTTATTACAATCATCAAAGGATGGATCTATTATTCCGTGTGAAGTTAAATCTCATGTTAAGCGACACAAGCACGCTACTTCTTTAAATGCTTATATTAATGAATATAAACCTAAATTTGTTTTATGTATCGGACCAAATAACTTTGCTATTAAAGATAATAAATACTATATACCTTTGTATGCTATTTATAAACTAAAACAAGACTTTGATTTATAGAGTATCATTGTAACTTGCTAATTGCTTTTTCAAATCAATATAAAACTGAATGATTTTATT
>JAHHTI010000056.1 GCA_020024735.1 Mycoplasmataceae bacterium
ATTAAAATTTATTCCTTATGAAAATCAACTTTTCTATCATCTTTTTCCATTCCTTAAAGGGATTTTGTACTATAATATTAGATAAATTAATTTAAAGAGGTGTTGATATGACTATTAATAAAGCAAGCAAAAATAAAGTAATTTTCAAGGCTATTGAAAAAACTGACAAGTTAAATATAGATAAAGCAAGTGCTTATACTATTATTAACCATGATGAAGCACATTATATGGTATTAGAAAAAAAAGGTGAATTAAATGGATATGAAATCTATTGAGCAGTAATCAATAATTTCAGAAATTTAAAGAAACAAATTGATGTTGATTTAGATTCATTCATGAGTATTGTAGGAGAAAAAGAAGCTGAAAAATTAATCTCTTCATTACTAGCAGGTTTAGAATATGCTTCTGTTGTTCCTTGAACTGCAAAAACTACTATGCCAAAAAAATGTGAATTTAACATTGTTGGTAAAGCTACTACTAAATTTAAAGATTTAATTCAAGAATATAAAATTGTAGCTGAAGCACAAACATTTGTAAGAAGTTTGCAAGACCAACCTTCATGCTTAATGAATCCAGCTGCTTTCATTGAAGCTATTCAAAACAAATTTAAAGAAGTAAAAGGTGTTAATATCAAAACCTTTACAACTGAAGAATTAGATAAAAAAGGAATGAAATTATTAACTGGTGTTGGTAAGGCTGGTAAAGGTAAAAAATCATCTCGTTTAATGCACGTTGAATTTAAAAACAACAAAGCTTCTAAAGATCTTTACGGTTATGTAGGTAAAGGGGTATGCTTTGATGCTGGTGGATACAATATTAAAACTGGTATCAATATGAGATGAATGAAATATGATATGTCAGGAGCTGCAATTGTTTGTGGAACTGTTTATGCACTTGCAAAGAACAACATTAAAACTAACGTAGTAGCTGTTACTCCATTAGTTATGAACCTTGTTAGTGATGAAGCTCAATTACCTGATGATATTGTTAAATCTTACTTAGGTAAAACTGTTGAAATCGACAACACTGATGCTGAAGGAAGATTAATTTTAGCTGATGCTTTAACTTATGCAGCTAAAGATTTAAAAGCAACTCACTTATTTGATGTTGCTACTTTAACAGGAGCAATGATTTACTCATTGGGAGATACTTATACTGGTACATGAGCTACTAATGATAAAATGTGAACCCTTGTTGATCAAGCTTCAAAAAGTGTTGGAGAACAAGTTTGAAGATTACCATTCAACCATGAATTCTTAGCAATGTTAAAATCAAATGTAGCTGATATTGCCAACTCATGTAATGGTCCAGCTGCCGGAAGTTCAAGAGCGGCTTGTTTCTTAAGAGAATTTACTTGTGATTTACCATATGTACACTTCGATGTAGCAGCTTCAGCTGATAAAGGAAACGAAGGAACTGGTGTTATTTTAAGAACACTATATGCAACTGCAAAAAATATCAAATAATTATATAAATAATTAATTAGTAATTTATGTTATAATATCTACATTATGAAGCTAAAAAGTTTATTTAAAATATTTTCATCAATTGGATTAGTAACTGCTGGTGGTTTAACCATTGGTCTATTTGTTGATATGATTCCTGGTAATTATGCAAATGTAAGAATGTTTGATAAAAACACTTACAACGCTTGAAAAGCAAACAAAAAATTAAAAATTAACTATGCTACTTTACCAACATCAAAATATTCTTTTAGAGATATTTTAGATAACCCTAAAAGTGTTAATGGTGGAAACTTCCTTTTCTTCTTTGGTTCTCAAGCTTATAAAGCAACTAACAATATGTTATGAGGATACAATCAAGATTTTGCTAATTCTCAAGGAGAAACTCCTATTTACGAACAAGCTATTATGCAAAAAGTATATGATGCTTTCTGAGGAAGTGATAATGAAGCATTAGGTCTTAGTAAAATCAATCCTATCTTCTTAAACTATGTTGATATCGTGGAAAAACAATCTTTATTTGATGCTTGAAATTTAAAAAAAGAAAGAGCTTCTACTTTGGGTAATTATGAAACTAATATTTTTTATCCAAACAAACCAAATACTATCCCTGCTACAAATCCTGATAATACACCGATTCTACCGGGTGATGAACAACCAAAACCAGAATGAATAAAGACTGATAAAAATGGTCATAAATATTTTATTGATCCAATCAGCAATTATAAATACCAACAAGATGCTAAGAATGATAACATTTGATACTTTATCGATCAATTCAATTGATCAGTTGGTGAAGGTCTAGATGCTCAAAAAATTCCAGTTGTTAAAGGTGCTAGTTTTGGTAACTCAGATTTTGTTGACTTTGATTTCACTCCAAATTTAGAAACTTTCTATGAATGAAGACCTAATGATGGAAAAGATACTAAATATGAAAAAGTTTATTATCGAAATGATGATTCTGTAAAAAATTTCTTGTATAACTACAACTTTATCGAAACATATGTTAAGAATGTTTACAATGTTTCCGGTGTTAATAAAGAAGGTATGCTATTATGTGCAAGAAATCTTAACCCTAAGGATTACACTAATGAAATTACTAATCCTTTTGAAATAAGAATTTTCTCTGGTATTAATGCTGACCAAACAGCTGTAGGTAATACATTAGATCAAATTATTAGATTCTATAATCCTGACTATTCAAACGAAGATAATAAAGATGATTCTTCTGCTGATACTGGCACTGATACTGGCACTGCTGATGCGCCAACTGATACTACTACTGGTCCAGCTACAGGAGCTAGAACTTACAATGTTAATCAAAAAGTTTATCATTTAAATCAATTAACTAATAATCTTCAAGAAAATGAAAAAAATATGTCTTTAGTAGAACCAAAAAATAACTACTAAAATTTATTTTTCAATTAAACTTAATTGTTTTATCAAAGCATCTTGTTCTTCATCAACAACTTTACTAGCTCCTATGCTAATTTGTGTTAAGGAATTATTTTCTCAATATTTATTCAATAATTTAATATAAATGTTAGCAAATTCTTGCTGGTTAATAATCTTTTTATGAAGTGTAATACTACGAGATGTTGTCTTTTTATGTTCATCCCTTAGAGATAAGGTAAAGGTATGACAATTAACTTTTTCATCCATTATTTTTTGAAATAATTGTTCACTTAAAGTGATAATTTTTTTCTTAATAACATCACTTTCGTTGGTAGAATATAAAAATGTTTCGGCTAAAGAAAATGTTTTATGATGTCCAGTTTCAGCATTAATCACATCACTACTCTTGCCTGTAAAAAAATCATACAATAGGTTGTATTTACTTTTTAAATCCAAAGCTAATTTATCTTGATATGGATATTCCATAAAATCTTTAACAGTATGGATGTTTTTAGTTTTAAAATATTGAGCAGTACTTTTACCTACAAAGAAAATATCACTAATTTTACAAGGATAAAGTTTAGTAGTTATATCTTCTATATAAAGAGTGTTATAAAAAGTTTGTTTTGAAGAAATATCATTTGCTGTTTTAGCAAGGAACTTATTTTCCCCAATACCTATAGAAATCTTTAAACCTGTTTCCTTTAAAACTGTTTGATAGATATCATTCACTAGGTACATAATATTATTATGATATGTTTCTAGAATAGGTGTGGCATCGAGATAACATTCATCTGTTGAATAACATTCTAACTCAGGAGTAAAATGTTCTCTAATACATGTAAAGAATCTTTGTGAATATTTTTTATACTCATCCATCTTGGATGTTACTATCATTAGTTCAGGGTGCAATTTTTGAGCTTCAAAAACTTTTTGTGGCGCTTTTATCCCATATCTTCTTGCTATATAGTTGGAAGTTAGAACAATTCCTTTATATTTAGAACTCACTACAATTAGTGATTTATCTTTATAATAAGGATTAATAATTTCTTCCACTTGAGCATAGAAATAATTGATATCAAGATGAAGAATAATTTTTTTATTATTCATACTTAAATAGTCCTAAAAATTCAGTATTATTTTTCTTGGCCCCAGTAATAGGAGAAGTCATAATCCCGATATTTTTAAACCCATTACTTTGGGCATAACCAACCACTTGTTTAATAGCTTGTTGATGATATTGTGGATCTTTAACTACTCCTTTATGTTTAGCAATAATTTGTGGTGATAATTCATATTGTGGTTTAATTAAAGAAACAATTAAAGCACCTTTTTTTAAAGGACATCTAGTTAATGCGGCAAACATATATTTAGAACTAATAAAACTAATATCACTAACAACTATATCGATCGTATCACTAAAATATGTCTCATCTAAGTCTTTAATATTTAAAGGACTTAGATCAATGACAGCGGGATGATCTTTAATTTTTGGATGCAATTGATTAGTACCAACATCCACACAATATATCTTGGTTGCACCATGTTGGATAGCACAATCACTAAAGCCTCCTGTTGATGCACCAACATCTAATACTACTTTATCTTTAAAATCTAAATGAAACTCCTCAATGGCTGCTAATAATTTATAACCAGCTCTTGATACATATAAAAGATTGTTGTTTAGAACAACATCATCACCTTCAATAACTTCAAAATTACTTTTATTTACTATTTTTTGATTAACTTGTACAAAACCTTTACTAATTAAATCTTGAGCTTTATTTCTTGACTCACAATATCCTGAATTAACTAAATAAACATCTAATCTTTCTTTTTTCACACTACAATTATAACATTAAGAATAAATTGTTTAGTGACCTGCCTATTATTTACTTAATTAAGGATACATTATATAGTTATATTAATGTAAATTTGAATACATTTAAAAATAAATGATATAATCTACATATACCATAATATGGCGGCTTTGGTGAAGCTGGTTAACACACCTGACTGTGACTCAGGCATTCGCGAGTTCGAGTCTCGTAGGTCGCCCCATTAATATTAGACTAGGATATTCCTAGTCTTTTTTATTCTTTACAAGCATGCCGTTGGCTTGCATAAATGATTTTCAAGGTTGTAAAAGTTTTGTAACATCATCATTGATATTATCTACTTCACTAATCAACTGCTTAACTTCCTCTTGCATCATTTTCTTAAAAACTCGGGCATTATTAAAGGTTTGTCATTGTTGTGGAAAATGTTGTTTGATTTCTACATAACTTTTATTTAACTTTAAGCGAAGTGACTCGTAAGTTTCTTCATTTAAAGGTATGAAACTATTAATAACTTCTAAATAAATATCTACTCAAGAACAAGATACTTGAAATGGTAAAAAATGATTGAATTTTTCTATATGATTAACATTGATATTACAATACAATTTATTCATTGTTTCAATATCTCCAACTGCTAGAATTAGGAAATTATCAAAACTTGAGAGTAGCTGAAGAATACGTGGAATTTCTCAAGTATGGATAGCTAATCTTTCAATGTTTTCTAAAACTATTAGAGTTCGTCTTCGTTTTTGTAAACTTTCATCATATTGATAGGTTAACTCATTGACATCAATGAGTGTCTTTGTCATATAATAACTACTTGTGTGTTGGGCTTTTAAATTTTTATTCCCTTTTCCAGAACTTAAGTTAACTTTAACAAAAGCTAAATTAGAATTCTTAGAAATGGATACCGCATTCATTTGACTTTGAATTAATTTAGATCAATTAGTCGGAATATAGTTAGATTGATAATATAAAATATTAGGATCATTTTTTCGCTCTACTTGATGGGTTAAATGCACCCTTGTAAATTTAGTAAAATCTAAGAAATTCTTAAACCATTCCATCACACTTCAATATCATCTCTTCTTACTAAACTTATAGACTTGAAAAAGGATGTTGGTTAAAATACTTTCATAATTAGATTTGCTAGTAGCAAAGTTTAAACAGTCAATATAAATAATATTATCTTTTCTAATAATTCCTTCTTGATGACAAATAGTTTTTAATAATTCTTGAGTAACATATGATTTACCACACCCTAATGGACCATCAATAAAGAAGATAGGGGATTTATATCGAAGTTCTTCTAAAAAGTAATGAGCAGGATAGTCTTCTTGATGATATTGTTCCATTAATTGTTGGTAATGCTTTTCATATTCATTAACAAGTTCATTAATTTTATTCACCACATCTTGAGCATTATCTAGAGATTGTGTTCCATATTTAATCAAAAAATGTTTAGATGGCATACTGTTCCTTATACTGATTTAAATAGATATAACAGATGCGGTATAACACTACCTTTTCGGCAACATATCCAAAGATTACCATAACTAAAAATGGAATGAAAATTGAATCATGAATTTGTTGTGATAACAAATAGGCTAAAATTCCAGGTGTACCATACATCAATAAAATCGACACTATATATAAAATTCATTCTAAAATACATTTCTTACAAGCAAAATGAGAAACAAAAAATTTATAGGTTGTATTGGTAATATCAAAATGAGGATGGTTATGTTTGATAATGGCTACATTAATTCACAACCATATCAAATTAGCACTACACATTAAAATTAGATTAGAAGAATAAAGAATCATATAGATTCCATAATTTTTAACACATGATAAAATTAAGATACTAATAGATAAAAGTGTAACTGCTACATTACAAGATAAATAAGAAATAATTCATCTTTTGATTTTCTTCATATATAAATTATACATTTATAAATAATGTTTGCAATTCTTAAAAATTCCTAAAAATTGTCTTATGAAAATATATAAAATTAGTGATAAGATAAAAGTATTAAT
>JAHHTI010000057.1 GCA_020024735.1 Mycoplasmataceae bacterium
CGGTAAAATGAATACTGTATTGCAATATTAAAAACACTACTTTATCTTCAAAAGAAATTTATAAACAATATGTTGAATACACTGAAAACAAAACTAAACCTAAAATGTATAAAAGAAAATTAGATACATTTAAAACATTTATTTCAGAAGGTTGAAAGTTACCTTTTAGCATTAAACACTGAGGCCTATTAGCTAATAATATTATTCCATCATATCTAAGCCAAGAAATATTTATCTTAAATGAAAATTCTAGAGATGTTCTAATTGATAATTTTAATATTAAACCAATTGCTAAAAATATTGAAGATGAAGATAAAGACTATAGAATTCTTCCAAAATCAGCTATATTAGAATCAACAAAGTTGGAGTCTTATGAATAGTATAAATAAAATAAGACTTAAAAAAATATTATTAACTTTATCAATAGTTATACCTATTGTTTCATTTGTAATAGTAACACCAATATTAGTCATTGGTTGTTCAAATGGTTCTTCTACAAAAACTTTAAATAGTCAAACTGTCAATAACTATTTTAACGAAGGAAATAAATGATTTGGAAGAACTTCATTAGATGCAAAAGACTTTACTGACTTTAATGAAATTAGTGGTGATGCTTTCGACAATCTTCCAAACAATATCAAATTAGATTATATAGAACTACCAAGCAATATAAAAATCACTTGTCAAGATAATGCGATCAAATGAAATGCTGTTAATCAAATCAAAACTATTAACAATGGAAATGAAGACTTATTTGTAGTAAACAATATCTTATTCCAAAAAAATAATACTTTTGCAGGAGCAAATTATTATTATGCATTAACTATCTCAAATCGTTTGTCTAAACAAGAATTAATATTCCCTACAAACCAACAATTTTCAAGTAGAGGTTGATATTTGATTGCAAATAATTTTTATGATGAAAATATTTTTAGCAACATCACAACTATTAAATTTAGTATATATAACAAGGATAATCCTTATTGACTTCCACTAAAAGAAGTAGGTTATAATGCTTTTGCTAATTGTCATAAACTTGATTCTAGTTTATTAATTAACGTTAATTCTGTTGAAAGTAATCATAATATAATGTGAATGTTTTATTTACAAGAAAATGCTTTTTATAATACCAACATCGAATCAATAAAAGTATTTTGTAATGGTAACTATGTTGGTGTTGGAAGTAACGCCATTGGTAGTTGTGCTAATTTAAAAAATATAAAATTGATTTCTAAAGGTATTATTGCCTATGGTTACCAAGATATGAGTAAAACTAAAAGTATCAGCTATTATTTATCTTCAAATATTGGTATCACTATTGCACCAAATGCATTAGCTGGAACTTATGAAAGTTTTGAAATGAAATTATATATATTGATGAATGAATGACCTGAAGATTTTAACCCAAATTCATTCTCTGGAATTAATTGTAATGTTAATAACTTTAGTTTTCAATATAGCTTAATTACTTCTTCTCCTGATAAAGATAAAGAAAAAATGTTTAAAAATACCGGTTTAACTCCTGAACAATATGATAAGGTTACTTGAATAAACCCTGTTTTTGATTCACAAAAACCATAAAGATATTCCTTTATTTTCAATATAAATCTATTCTTTACCTAGTACTAAATTATGTTGAACTAGTTGCTGCTTGTGATGGATTACTAATATTCATAAACGATATTAAAATTAGCCTTAAAAACAATAAAGAATTTTACTTTTAAAATACATTGTAAATTAACTTGACAAAAGTTTCATAAGGAATACTATTTAAGTATGTTTTTCTTATTATTAATTTTGCCCAATGCATACATCTTCTGTCCTTCTTTTGTGCCTGATAGTAATGAATACCGAATGAGAGGAATATGAACTACTAGAATCACAAGAATTTATTTATATTCAAGATATACCAAAATGGAAGATAAAGAAATAAAAGATATTTATAATAAATTTTTATGAAGCGATAGAAATCTTAGACCATTATATCGTTCATATACTTTATTAGATGAACCTAAAAAAATCTATAAGTTTAGTACACTTAAAAAATTATTCACTTTAGAAAACACTTTATTATTATTAGGCTATTTAGCAGTTGTTATATTATTAATCGTTGTAGTAGTATTAACCATTAATCATTAATTCCTTCAATTAAATTTAAAGAGTAATATAATAAAAACATACATTTTTTTAAGGATTACAATGAATTATCAAAAATATCTTAACGCAATGCGTTCTACTGCTTTACAAACATTACATAATGTTGGTCAAGGACATACTGGAATGGCAATTTCGGCAATTCCAATTGTTTATAGCATCTATCAAAATATGCGTATTTCCAAATCACATCCTAAATGAAGTAATCGTGACCGTTTTGTTTTATCTGCAGGTCATGGGAGTATGAGTTTATATTCGTTATTATTTTTAAGTGGCCTTATCCCTTTAGAAGATTTAAAAAATTTCCGTCAAGGTAGTTCATTAACTCCAGGTCACCCTGAATATCATAATGAAAACTTTATTGATGCCTCAACTGGTCCATTAGGTCAAGGAATAGCAATGGCTGTAGGAATGGCAATTGCGGAAAAATATTTAGCTCATCAATATCGCAAGTGCCCTTCATTAGTTGATCACTATACTTATGTAGTGGTAGGGGATGGTGACTTACAAGAAGGTATCTGCTATGAAAGTATGAGCTTAGCGGGTAAATTAAAATTAAATAAATTAATTGTTGTCCATGATTCCAATGATTTTCAGTTAGACTCTGCAGTCAAAATTGTCAATAACGAAAATTTAAAATTAAGAATGAAATCCCAAAATTGGTTATATCTAACATGTGATAACCAAGTTGAACATATCAATGAATGTATTCAAAAAGCTAAAAAGAGTAAAAAACCAACATTTATCGAAGTGAAAACTATCATTGGTGAAGGAACAAGTGCAGCTAATAACTTTAAAGCCCATGGTTTAAAGGTAACTGATGAAGAATTAAAAAAGGCTAATGCTTATTTTCAAATAAATTATGATAACTATCTTTTTCCAACTGATATTACTGACCATTTTAAATCCTCGATTGTTGAACGTGGTGAACAAGCTTACCAAGCTTGATTAAAAACTTATCAAGATTACCAAAAGCAATATCCTCAATTAATTAAGGATTTTGAAAATGGTTGCAATAATATTGAAGATGATAAACATTGAAAAAATATTTTCAATACTTTAAAAAATATGAACGATCCAGTTCCTACCAAAACTTACTTTAAGGAATTTTTTACCTTAACCCAACAACACCATATAAAGAATTGTCTTACTTTATCAGCCGATTTAGCTTCTACTACTAATTGTAAAAATAATGAAAAATCCTTTAATGAAAACTTGTCATCACCTTACATTATGGCTGGAATTAGAGAATTTAGTATGGCAGCAATCCAAAATGGTATCTTATTACACGGTGGATTAAGAAGTTTTTGTGGTACTTTCTTATCTTTTGCTGATTATATGAAACCAGCAATCCGTTTGGGGGCGATGTGTGAATTGCCTTCATATTACATTCTTACTCATGATTCTTATTTAGTTGGTGGAGATGGACCTACCCATCAACCTTATGATCAATTACCAATGCTACGAGCCATAGCCAATGTTTATGATATTCGTCCGGCTAATCGTAGTGAATTTGTTGCAGCTTTAGAAATAGCTATGAAAAGTCACACCCAAACTTTTTGTTTTATAATGACTAGACAAAATGTTGATGTTAAAAATCAAGACTGTAATCTTAATGATGGTGGATACTTTATTCACTTTAATAAAGATGCTCTCTATACCATTGTGGCCACTGGAAGCGAAGTATACCTAGCTCTTAAGCATTTAAATGAGATTGAAGCTTCCTTAAAAAGACCTATCAATATTATTAGTGCACCAATTCCTAAACTATGATGAGAAAAACTAGAAAAAGAAGATTCCTCTTCGATTAAGGAAATGAAAAATATCTTAAAGCACCAAAAGGGAATATTGGTAATGGAAGCTAGTAGTGATCCTCATTGATATACTCTTCTTTGTTATAACCAACATATTGATTTCATCCAAGCAACTACTTTCGGAACTTCCATTGATGGAGCAAAACTTTATCATGATAAAGGCTTCAATTTAGAAAATATCTTACAAAAAATGAAAAATTTTTAGTGATTTTACAAAAAAACAGCACTTACATTATATGGAGAAACAATTTCCATAAGAAATGTAAGTATAAATGTTGAAGATTAAAAAAATAAAATGATGAGATAAATCTACCCCATGTCATTGGTATTGACTAATATTTATTGGTATCAATGCCTTATTTATAAGTGTCTTTAAGCATAACTATTGATTCTTATTCTTTAGTGTTCCTGCTCTTCTTATAGGTATTTTACTAAATTTAAGAAGTTGAAAGTTTCTTATTATATGAACCGTAATTTTAACAATGGTTTTCTTACTATTTCTCTTTGTGCCACAAATCTATAACATTAAACATACAGCCAATATTTGATGAGTAAGAAAACAAATGATGAACTATATTAAAAGTTCATATAATAAGCAAAGCACTAACTTTATTTTTATGTTGTTATTTGGAGTGAAAAATTATCATTCTGAATTATCCCAAAAAATTAATTTTTTAAATCTTGCGCAATTGTTTGTAGTTAGTGGATTACATCTACAGTTGTTGCACACTGTTCTTAATAAGATTTTTATCCATCATCAAAAAATTGCGACAGGTATTAGTTTATCTTTACTCTTAATAATATGTTATATGACACGCTTCTCAATCTCTTGTGTCCGGGTACTTACTCTTAGTCTCTTACAATTAAGTCCTAGATTTAAGCAGTATGATAACTTACAAAAAACATCCATCAATGCCCTTATATTACTTTGTCTTAATCCAATAAAGGCTTGTAGTTTTAGTTTTATTATGGTTCATATTGCTTTATTTACGATTAACATCATTCATCTATTGATTAGTCATAAATGAATCAAGCATTTACTAATTAATATTCTGGTTTATTTATCATTACTACCCATTGTAATTAACTTTAATGGACTGACTAACCTCTTGTCTTTATTTCTTTCCTTTATTTTTTCACCCATTATCTTATTTGTTTATTACCTTACCTTATTTTTTGTATGAATACCTAATTTTGTGGTTATTAATTGAATTATTCAATCACTATTAAAATTAATAGATATTACTTTTTCCTATCAACCTTATTGGTATTTTTCTATCCCTACTTATGGACAAATTATTTTTTATCTATGTTGGTTAGTAATGCTCTTATGAGGGTATTATCATTGACATAAAAAGTTAGATAGCAGCATTTTCACACATATAAGTTTCAACCGGTTCAACCACCTTTAATTCTTCGTGGTGATGGGTTAAATTTTTAGCCCAATTATAATATTTATAAACAATGAGAGCAACAATCATTTTAATAATTTGATTTCCTTCCAATACAAAAAGAAATAAAACAGGATCTCAACCATTTAAAGTATTAGAGAAGGTTAATCCAGACATAATGACTGACCACACTGACATAATACCGCAATCAATTAATAGAACCATTTTAGTTCCACCTGAACGAATTGAATAATAAGCTACACTAAAAAGACCTTGTGATCAAATAATGGGTAGCATAATTCATTCTAGATGTTGGGCAATCTTATTCATTTCAGGAGTGGCATCAGGAGAAAGAATAGGATTGATAAAAAAGGAAATACAAAGAATAAAGATAATCATAACGGTACTAAAACAAATCCCTCATGACATCAAGATATTAGCATTTTTCTTAGCTTGAGGAATATCTCCTTTTCCTAATTGTGTTCCTACTAAAACTGCGGCTGCTGAACCTACTCCTGGTCAAATAACATTGGTAATTTCAATAATTACTACTAAATTGGTAGTGGCAGTTTGAATGCTAGGGTCAAAACGCAATAAACACATCATTAAAATCATTGCACAAAAACCAAACACAGTTTCGTTAATAAAAACTGATAAACCTTTCTTCACAATTTTTGCCATATCAGCTTTTTTAATCTTTCAAGCATTAAAAAACCAACATCAAGTATTCTTTTTGACAATAATATAGATAATCACAAAAAGCAATTGACAAATTCTAGCTATCCCAGTTGACATTGCTACTAAAGCAACCGCTGTTTGAACATCTTTACTCACAATAATAAAGATTGGATCTAAAACAATATTAGTACTCATTCCCGCTAAAGCAGCAAAAAAACTAATTCCTGCTTTTTGAGTTTCTTGCAAAGAGAAAGATAATGCTTCAGTGACCACAAAAGGAAAAAACGTTCAAGCACTCACTCACAAATAAATTCTTGCTAATTCATAATCTAGAGGGGCTTTAACATTAGAAGAGATTTCAATTAATTTACCAGGGATTGATAACATAATCGCTACAATTGGGGTAATTACTAAAAGAACTGACCAAATTCTAAAAGCTGTGGTTTCCCTAGTCATTTTTGAATCCTTATT
>JAHHTI010000058.1 GCA_020024735.1 Mycoplasmataceae bacterium
CTGCTTTACAAGCTGATCTAAATAAAAGCTATAAGGAAAGCTATTTATGTGAGTTTAATGAAGTATTAGCAGAAATCGATTATCATTTAAAGCATTGTCGTCATTGAGCGAAAAATAAAAGAGTTAAAACTAGTTATCAAACATTTTTAAGTCATTCCTATATTGTTAAAAAACCACGCGGTAAAGTATTAATCATCGTCCCTTTCAATTATCCTATCAATTTATCTTTTATTCCTTTAGTAGGAGCAATTAGTGCGGGTAATAAAGTATTGTTAAAAATGTCTCGCAATACTCCGCATGTCAATGCGGTGGTACAAAAGATTATTGAAACCGCTTTTGACCCAAGACATGTGGTATATGCCCAAACTAATAATTATGATGACTTATACACTTATGAACCACAGATGATTTTCTTTACTGGTAGTACTAAGGTTGGTAAACAAATAGAAAGTTATTGTGTTAACCATAATATTCATTACTTAACGGAAATGGGTGGTAGTTGTCCATGTATGTTATATGATGTGATTGACCCACAAATCTATCAACGTATTGTGTGAGCTAAATTTTTAAATGCCGGACAAACTTGTGTTTCCATTAATTATCTCCTTTATAACAAAACAATTCCTGATGTTATATCTAATTTACAACAAGCTATCACCAAACAATTTCCTGAACCATTAAAAAATAAGAACATTCCTAAAATTATTAATCAGCAAGAATTTGATCGTTTAGTGAAAATTATTAAAGAAAATCAAAATCATATTCTATATGGTGGTCATTATGATGAAGATACTTTAATCATTGAACCTACTATCATTGAAACCACACCTGAAAAAATTAAAACTTATGGTGAAATATTTGGTCCATTACTTTTTGTTATCCCAATGGAAAATGATTTAGATACTTATTGACAAACAATCAATACCATTGATGCTACTCCTTTAGCAGCTTATCTTTTTAGTAAACAAAAAAGTATTTATTCAACTTTTATGCACCAAATTACCGCTGGTGGTTATGCCATTAATGATGCTCTTATTCATCTATGTAATCACCACCTACCTTTTGGAGGTGAAGGAACATCTGGTAATGGAAAATACCACGGTCATTATTCTTTTGATGCTTTCTCCCTTATCAATGGTGTGATTATTAATTCATCACATCATGATATTCCCTTAAAATTTATTAATAATGATTTTTCTTATTCAAAAACCAAGAAATTGATAAATTTCATAAAAAGATGATTTTTGTAGTTTATAATTTAACTATTAATTTTTAATATAGGAGATTTAAATGCAAAAGACATTTGTAATGATTAAACCCAATGCTGTTCAAAGAAATTTAATTGGGGAAATTATCAAAAGAATTGAACAAAAAGGTTTTATGATTAATGCAATGAAATTAATCAGTGTTACTAAAGCGCAAGCGGAAAAACATTATGCAGTACATAAAGAAAGACCTTTCTTTAATGAATTAGTTACTTCTATTACTGCTAGTCCTGTTGTGGCAATGGTTATTAGTGGAAATAATGCTGTTGAAATCATGAGATTATTAGCTGGTGCTACTAAACCTACTGAATCATTACCTGGAACTATTAGAGGAGACTTCTCTAATGATATCGGAATGAATATTGTTCATACTAGTGATAGTGAAGAAAATGCTAAATACGAAATAAGTGTTTATTTTGAAGAAAGTGAAATTCTTGACTACAACAAAACTTTAAACAAAGAAGTTTTTTCTAAATAATTTATTTTCTTTAACACTCTATTGATTAATAAGACTAATGAAAATCATCTTTTTTAAAAAAATATAAAAAAATTTGTATTTAATCAAGATAATTAGTATAATTATAGAGTGTTATACATAGTCGTGTAGCTCAGTTGGTTAGAGCACTCCCCTGATAAGGGAGAGGTCGATGGTTCAAGTCCATTCACGACTACCATTTTGGGGCCTTAGCTCAGTTGATAGAGCGTCTGATTTGCACTCAGAAGGTCGTGGGTTTGACTCCCATAGGCTCCACCATTAATTCTTAAGCATCCTACAAAGGATGCTTTTTTTTATACAACTAAAGTTAAAATGGATAACATAAAGTTTTAAACAAAAACATAATGGCCGTTTTATGAAAAATAAAACTTTATTGTATAATATATAATATTATATCAATGAGGTGTGCATGAGTTATAAGTATGAACGTGATTATTACCAAAGAAGTCAAGCTGAATTGTATCGAAAACAAGGTCACTTTTGAAGAATAACTTGAAAAATTTTATTAACTATTATTTGATCATTAATCTTAATTATGGGTATTATCTTCACTATTCATGGTTTTCAAGGAAATTCTAGTGGTTTAAAATTAGGTAGAAATTATGATACACAAAAGTTTTGTGGAATCTCATTGATTGTCTTTAGTGTGTTCTTTTCTCTTGCCCATTGGTTTAAGTTGTGATTTTGACTTCCATTGAGAATTATGTTAACTGTTGCAGGAATTGTTTTATTTACATTAGGGGTTGGAGGATGTATAAGTGCTTATGGTAGCTATTTAGTACCATGAGCAGAAATCCCAGGATGAGGAGCAATTGTTTCAATTATTGTCAGTTTCTTCTTTATCATCATTCCTTGATTACCAACTTGAAATGAAAAATACAGAAATCCAGTTATCGCTGTACAACATGGACAAGATCAATATAAAGAATGAAAAAGAAATTATAAAGGCGAATGATAAACACTTATATTTCTCATTATTACTAGAGGTTGTTATGCAACCTCTTTTTTTATCTAAATAAATTAAATAAAGCATCCTTACAAAAATTCTTTTGTAACAGATGCTCTCATTTAGTGATATATAAGTTCTTATATTTGGAAATTAATATTATGATGCTGCTTGAACAGTATAAGAAACTTTTTGCTGCTTATTGTTTATTTAATACAAGCCTTAATAAATTTCACAAATAAAGGATGAGGATTATTAGGTTTTGAAATATATTCAGGATGTCACATTACTCCTAACATAAAAGTATGCGCATCATTGCTTTCTAAAGCTTCTAAATGGTTAAATTCATTAAAAGCAACCATTGTAAACATTTCCTTAGTTTCTTCAACAATTAATGGATTTAATACCCATTGATTAGCGTGTCTTTCATAAATCATCATTTGTTGATAATAATTAAAGATTTTACTGCTTGGATTTAAAATAACTTTACAGCTTCCTAATGATTCTTCATCAAGAGGTAATTTTTGAATTAATCTATGATTAGTCAATTGATGTTTCTTTAAATATCATTCCACCATTACTTGCATTCCTAATTTAATTCCAAAATAAGGTTTATGAGATTGCATACAATAATCAACAACATTAATTAAACTATCTAGTGTTGCTTCATCACTAGAACCATCAGGAACGATAAATCCATCAAACTTATCAAGTGTTTTATTAAGGTTCTTATGAGGAATTTCACTTGTATTTAATAAGGTTAATTTAAGATCTAATTGAGCCTTATAACATGTAATTTTTAAGGATTCAATTAATGATAAATAAGAATCATTTAATTCAGTGTATTTTCCGCAAATACAAATGTGTACTTGTTGCGTACGATTAGCATAAATTGAATCAAGGAAACTATTTCAATCTCCCATATCAAAAGGAACGTTTTTCATCTTAAAAAACTTTAAGATAGATTTATGAATTCCTTGTTCAAATAATATTTTTGGAACTTCATATAGATATTTACAATCTTTAGAAACAAAGATATTATTTTTATCCACATCACATGTTCATGATAATTTTTCTTTATCTTCTTGACTGATAAGATCTTTAAATCTTAAAATCAACATATTAGGGTTAATACCTAAATTTCTTAAAATTTTGACAGATTGTTGGGTTGGTTTAGTTTTAATTTCATCATTAGCAGATAATTGAAATAAAGGTGAACAATGAACAAACATTACGTTTTTATAAGAGGTGTGGTAAAGTCTTACAGCTTCCATAAAAGCTAAAGATTCAATATCTCCGGCTGTTCCACCAATTTCAATAATTAAAAAATCAGGTTGATGGTAAGCTTTAATGGCTAATTTAATTTTTTCAATAATTTTATTTGTTAAATGAGGGATGATTTGAATTGTTGCACCATGATATTTATTTTGCATTTCATCTTCAAAGATTTCTCGATAAAGTTTTCCTCCAGTTTGAGTAGAATGCTTAGTTAAATTTAAACCGGTAAATCTTTCGTAGTGTCCTAAATCTAAATCAGTTTTTTGACCATCGTCTGTCAAAAAAACTTCTCCATGTTGCAAAGGATTTAATAATCCTGGGTCGGTATTCAAGTAAGGATCTAGTTTTAACATTGCAATAGAAAAATTACCATGTTTTAAGATACATCCGATACTACTAGCAACAATTCCTTTTCCTAAAGAGGAATATACTCCTCCAGTAACAACAATAATTTTAGTTTTCATAACCCAAATATTATAGACAATAAAAAATGATAAAAACAAGTTTTTTTTAGATTTTTTTAAGCCAACTAAAATAAATAAATAAGCAGCGAGAAACTCAAAACCTAATTCATAGAATTAGTAATATTTTTATCTACTTCTTATATTCTATATGATTTTATTTAGGATGGAAAAATAAGTAACAAAATGAAGCTAAGATATTAATAAAACAAAATTTCAAAATAGTTTTCAAACCTTATTTTTTATATCCAATAGATAAAAAAAATTATATGATAATAGTATGGCTTTTGTAGATAAATGTATTATAGAATTATTTGCTGGTAATGGTGGAGATGGGATTGTTGCTTGAAGAAGAGAAGCCCATGTTCCTTTAGGTGGCCCTGCTGGTGGTAATGGAGGTAATGGGGGAAATATTATCCTCATTGGTGACCATAATGAAAACTCATTGCAAAATATCAAGTATTTAAAAACCATCAAAGCCGAACATGGTGCTAAAGGTGATATTAAAACTATGCAGGGGAAAAGTGGTAAAGATACCTATATTCGTGTCCCTGTAGGAACAATTGTATTAGATGAAGCTACTCAAGAAGTGATTGTTGATATCACTGAAGATAAACAAGAGTTTATTATATGTCATGGTGGTCAGGGAGGACACGGTAACTTTCACTTTAAATCAAATATGAATAAAGCTCCGACTCTTTATGAATTAGGTGATTTAGGAGAAACCAGAAAAGTTATTTTTACTTTAAAATATATTGCTGATGTTGGCATTGTTGGTTTACCTAATGCCGGTAAATCTACCTTGCTATCAAAAATTTCTGCAGCTAAACCAAAAATTGGTGATTATGAATTTACTACCCTTATTCCTAATTTAGGAACAATTTATCGAAACAATCAAAAGATTATTTTTGCTGATATCCCTGGATTAATTGCTGGGGCTAGTAGTGGTGCAGGATTAGGCTTTGATTTCTTAAAACACATTGAAAGAACTAAAGTTTTAATTCACGTTATTTCAATGGATCCAATTAACAACGAAGATGTTATTGAAGCATACCAAACAATTAATCAAGAATTAGCCACATATAATTTAGATTTAAGTAAAAAAGAAACAATTGTTTTATGTAATAAAATGGATAGTTTGGGAGCAGAAGAAAACTTGCAAAAATTACAATCATATCTTAAAGATAAAAAAGTTTTTGCTATCAGTGCTAAAGAGGATGATGATTTTGAATTTATTATCAATGAAGTAACAAAATGCTTACAACATAACGTTACTCCTCAATCCACCTTTGATAAAGTTTTAGTTATCGATAAAGATTATTACAAAAACTATGAAAATAAATTAGATCGTATCTTAACCATTACTCAAATAGAAGATCATATTTTTCAAGTAGAATGTGATTATTTAAAGTATTGAACTCATAAAATCCCTTTAACCACTGATGATAATATGGTTAGATATCACCAAAAATTAAAAACTGTGAATTTAGAAGAAGCACTATTAAAAAATGGTGCTCAACCAGGAGACACCATTCTTATTTATAAAAATAGTTTAAACTTTGAAATTTAAATTATTTTTTCTTGCTTGATTTTTTTGCTTTTGAACTACTTTTTGTTGTTGAGCAGCATTCTTCGTCACAGCAGCAATCATCACAACAGAAATCAAACATAGGTTCATGATACTTAGCTTCAAAACTTCTCATCTTGATTTCTAATTTTAATTCTTTTAATAAGGTAGCATAACCTCATTTAATATTTTCATGGTTTACAGGAAGGTCTAATTCTTCTAGAAATTCCACCACATCATCGTATGTAAACATAATTTGTTCTCCTTTAAATTTTCTACTTTCATTATACTTAAATTTTTGTAAATAATAATGTTATCTTTTCTAGTTAGTCAAAATAATAAAAAAAACTAGCCATAAGCTAGTTTTCTTGAAATGGCGCGCCTGGAGGG
>JAHHTI010000059.1 GCA_020024735.1 Mycoplasmataceae bacterium
CTCTATTTCATAAACTACAATTTAATCATAAAGTAAAAAATATTTTTTTGCAAGCAGGCAAAAAACTAATATTACATATTAAAAATCAGAAAAATTTTCAATGATGTAAATAGTATTATCTAAATAACGGTCAAAATTCTTGATGACCACAACAACAGCCAGGATAAAATTAGGATTTAATTCACGGTCTTTTTTGATAGTTGATGCAATTAATTCACTTGAATCTTTTTTGTACACTTTTAAGAAATCATCAAAGATTTTTAAATAATCTTCTTCATTAATAGCTTGGGGGTTTTTTTCAAAAATCACAAAGATTTTTTTAACATGAGTAATCGTTAATTCAAAAAGATTACAAATTCCTTGACGATAAACTTGGTTAATACTAGCATTATGTTTGTAATAGAACTTACCAAAGTTAACCAAATAAGCAGAAATTCTTTTTAAGTTACTACAAGAGTTAATTAAAGAAATAAAAAAACGTAAGTGATCAGCTCGTGGTTCATCTTTTTGAATTAATCAAATACTTTCATCCACAATATCTTGCATAATCATAATATTTTGTTTATCAATTTTTAAGGCTTCATCAAACAATTTTTCACTATCATATGCTTCCTTAAATTTCTTGCACACATCTTCCAAGTGGTCAATTAGTTTTTGAAATTGTTTAGTAAAGGTTTGAAAAATTTTCTTTTCATCATTTTTTAAAACTGAATATTTATTAGTCATTTTCATCTCCATTCAAATAGTGTCTTAATTCTTTGGTACTAGGTCGGGTAAAAATATTTTTGGTGGTATTACTTTCTAATACCTTACCCTTTAAAAAGAAGACGGTATTATCACTCACTCTTTGAGCTTGTTGCATTGAGTGAGTAACAATAACAATCGTTACTTTATCACTTAGCTTTTTAATTAGCTTTTCAATCTTTCCCGTAGCAATCGGGTCTAAGGCACTAGTGGGTTCATCCATTAAAAGCACATCAGGTTTTAAAGCAATGGAACGTGCAATACATAATCTTTGTTGTTGTCCTCCAGATAAAGAAGTAGCAGCAGCATTAAGGTCATTTTTGACATCTTCTCATAAAGCAGCATCAATTAAGGCTTCTTTAACAGCATTATCAATCACTTCTTTATTATGGATACCATGGTTCTTTAATCCAAAAGCAACATTTTCATAAATCGATGTATTAAAAGGGGTTGGTTTTTGAAATACCATTCCAACCTTTGTTCTTAAATCCATCAAAGAGTATTTTTTGGCAGTGATATTTTCTCCATTAAATCAAATATCACCTTCGGTAATAATTTTGCTATCAAGATCATGCATTCGGTTAAGGTTTCGTAAAAATGTTGATTTTCCACAACCTGATGGACCAATCAAAGCGGTTACTTGATTTCTTTTAATATCAAGGTTGATATCAAAAAGAGCTTGTTTATCCCCATTGTTATATCAAAGATTCAAATTTCTTACTTCAAATACATTATCATTGTTAAAGTCATTTTTAGTTTGACCTTTGGCATCACGAGCTTGACTACGAAATTCTAATAGTGCTTTCCTTTGAGATTGAGGAAGTTGTAAGAATTTAATGATTCTTTTAGTTTTCTTTAATTTTCGCAAATAATAGTATTGGGACTTGGTATCAAGTTGCTTAAAATCACTTTTAACTTCTCTTAAATCAATATCTTGATTAACTTGTTCATTTAATGATGATGCGTTTTTTTCTTTTTGTTTCATAAAGTTATATATATAATATATAAATTTTTTGGTGATTGCAAATCTTTTTTATTTTTTAGCTGAAAAAACATAATATGTTATCATTAAAGTGTGATAAAGTGGGAGAAAGTGGGACAATGTTTTTAGGAACCTTCATTCATAACATTGATAACAAAAACAGATTATCCATTCCAGCTGCTATTCGAAATCAGCTAGGAAAATCTGTGGTTATCTCCAAAGGTTTTGATGGGTCGTTGAATTTAAGAACGCCTGAAGAGTTTCAAGTTTATGCCTCAAAATTACTTTCATTATCACAAACTAAGTTGAATACCAGAACTATTCAAAGACAATTATTAGCTAATGCTGCGGAAATTGATATTGATAGTGCTAACAGAATTCTGATTCCTGCTAACTTAATTCAAGAAGCTAAGTTACAAACCTCAGTAACAATTATTGGATTGGGTAATAAATTAGAAATTTGAGATTCTCTAAAATATGCAGAAATGAAAGAAGCAACTGATTCAACGCTAGAAGAAGTAGCTGAAGGCATTGAAGATGTCAACTTCTAATTATCATCAAAGTGTTTTATTAAATGAAACCATTGATTTAGTTCCCAAAAAAGATAATGCTACTTATGTGGATTGTACTTTAGGAATGGGTGGTCATACCAAAACACTTTTAAGAACACTTACTTCTCCATGTACTTTAATTGGGTTTGATAAAGATACTTTTGCCATTGATAACTTTAAAAACCAATTAGATGAATTTGGTGAACATCGTATTATTTTATTACATGATGATTTCAAAAACCTAAAGGAAGCTTTAAGTAAATTAGGGATAAATGCTGTTGATGGAATAATCTTTGATCTTGGTGTTTCTTCTCCACAATTAGATAATCCTGAAAGAGGTTTTAGTTATCACCATGATGCAATGCTTGATATGCGAATGAATTGTAATCAAGAAAAAAGTGCTTTGACAGTGGTTAATGAATATTCATGTGAAGCCTTAAGCAAAATTTTTAAAGAATATGGAGAAAGTCGTTACGCGACAGTTGTTGCCCAAGCGATTTGTCGCGCGAGAGAAATTCAACCCATCAACACTACTTTGCAATTGGTGGATGTGATTAAAAAAGCCTTACCGGTTAAGGAACTGTATCAAGATAAGCATCCTGCTAAAGTATTTTTTCAAGCCATTCGGATTGAAGTTAATCAAGAGTTAGAAACATTAGCATGTGCTTTAAAAGATGCAGCAAATTTGTTAAAAGAAGGTGGAAGATTACTAGTCATTAGTTTTCATTCTTTAGAAGATAAGATTGTCAAACAAGTTTTTAAAGAATTAACCACTAGCAAGATTCCATCATATATTCCTACAGCCAGTGATGATGTGTTGTTTAAGTATGTGGCAAAGATACAACCAAGTGCTGCTGAATTACAAAATAATGGACGGGCTCGTTCGGCTAAATTAAGAGTAATTGAAAGAAAGGTAAAAGATGAAAAATAATGTAATTATTGGAATTGATGATGACTACATTTCAATCTATGTATGAACATCTTTTAATAATCAAGTAATTCCTTTATTCTATAATTCAATCAGCAATCAAGAAAGTATTGTTAACGGGAGTGTTTATGACCGTAAACAATTTTGCCAAATTTTAACGAACTTAGTGCAACAAGCTACTAAGTTTATTGGTGAACAAATTAATGAAGTTGCCCTTAGCTTACATAATTTCAATGTCGTTATTCAAGATTTTGAATTACCAATCCAATTAAAAAATAATTTAATTAATCAAAATATTTGAGAAACAGATATTTTTCCTAAATTACAAATCAAGAGAGCAGATGATGATCAACACCTTTTTGCCTTTGATGTAGTGAAATGAGAAATTAATGGGAAGAAGTTGGATGTAATTGATAAAGATTATCAATGTGAAAAAATGGTGATTCATGGAAAAAAATATTTAATCAATAAATTGATTTATGAAAATTTTGTGGATGCCTTACAAGAATGCAAATTAAAGTTAAAAAGTTTCCACACCACTTTAGATATTTATAAGAGTAATCAACATAAAAATGAAATCAATATTTTAGTGGGTAAAAATAATGTCTCAATTGTTTCAATTTCTAATCAACATTTAATCTCTAATGTAGTGTGTACTGATAAAGGCTTTGAACAACTAGCAAAATTAATTCATGAAAAATATGCTCTTGAATATCCAACTATCTATGAATACTTTAAAAATATTAATTTCTTTAAAAGTAATCCAGATGTGCCAATTATTGATGTGTGTGATGATAAGCTAGCTAAAATCAAACGGATTTCTCAAAACAATATGGATGAAGTGATTAATGAGTATGCTTCCAGTGTCCTAGAACTTGTTAGTCATAAATTGGATTATTACAAAAAAGAAAAGAACACTTGTATTGATAATGTTAATTTGATATCCAACATTCCTATTATTCAACAAATATTTAACTTATTTCACATTCATTCCAAACACCAATTTAATATTATCAAACCTACCAGTACAATGATGTACGAAACCCGCTATATTTACTGTATGTTAACTGCCAATAAATTTTTAAAACAAACAAGGATGATTAATTAAGGAGCAAGATTATGAGTAATGATTTTAAGCATAAAAATATTACGAGCCAATTAGCTGATTTTTCAAACATTGATATCAATGATATCAATATTAATGCGCCTTTACAAGATGCTTCAAAACTAAATCATCTTATTGATGAAAATGGCTTCTTTAATAATCTTGAAATGAACACTAAAAAACCTTTAAAAATCAAAATTTTAGGAATTGGAGGAGCTGGGAATAATATGGTTGCCCACATGGCTCAATATAGTTCTTTAGATCCACAAATGTTGTTTGCAGTGAATACCGATCAAGAAGTGTTATATAAGATGAAGGATATTCGTTGTTCGAAAGTTTTAATTGGTAAGCATACCACTGCTGGTTATGGTTCAGGTTCAAATCCAGAAATTGGACAACAAGCTGCCATTGAAGATCAAGCAATGATTAGACAAATCTTAACAGGGGTAGATGTTTTATTTATTGTTTCAGGAATGGGTAAGGGTACTGGTACAGGAGCGTCTCCAGTAGTGGCAGAAATTGCCCAACAATTAGGTATTTTAACCATTGCTATTGTGAATATCCCTTCTATCAAAACTGAAGGTAAACCCATCTATGATAAAGGTTTAATGGGAACTAATAACTTAAAAAAATATGTTAATGGATTAGCTACTATTAACAATGATAGTGTTTTAGGTAAGAACTTCAAAGACGAACCTTTATATAATTGTTTTAATATGATAAATCAAGTAATTAGTGACACTGTTTCTGATTTAATTACCACTGTGACTGTGCCAACAGTATTTAATATTGATTTTAATGATGTGAAGAATTTCTTCAAGGAAAAAACTAGTTTTCAAATCACTAATTGTGAAATGGATAAATATGAAAATTCAAAAGAAACATTAAAGCAAAAATTAGCAGCAACCCTTTTTGAAGACAATTTAGTAGGATCTAAAAAAGCCATCTTATCATTAAGAACCAATCATCAAGTACCTGCTAATTTCCTTTCAGAAATTAGAGAAGTGTTAGAAGAAATCACTAATAATCCCAATTTAGAATTAACCTATTCAATGGATTATAGTGATGATATTGAATTTGCCAAAGTTTCGGTTTTAGTAGCCACTGGTGGATGAGATGGTAGTGAAGAACAAATGAATAGTGAAAATCAAGCAGATTTCTTAATTCATAAAGCTTTACAAAACAATAGTGAAGAAGTCCTTGTAAAGGAAAATATGGTGGAAGAAGTCAAAGAATCTTCTCATTCATTAGATGAAAACCCTAATGCCTTTATTAGTGATGTTTTAAATAAGATGGATAATATGGCAAGTAAAGGTTTTGAAAATCAAAACCCCCTAGCTGTCAATGAAAATAATGAAGAATCAACTGACAATGATTTCTATAATTTAGATGATATTGGTAATGTGAAAACTGATTTCACTTCAATTAAAGAAGAAATCCAAGCCACTCGTACAAAACGTGATGATTTAAGTACTAAAAATTTATCTTCAAATATAAAAAGCAACCAAGCGGAAGCGTTAAATTCAACGATTTTAAATCGCTTTGTTGATAAAACTTTACAACTATTTAGATCAAACAATAATTCATCAAAGGATAATGACCAAAAATTTTAGGTTATCATAAGATTGCTAATTCAATAGGTTAAGTGATTATTTAGAATTTTGTAGCTTATCAATAAAAGGTATCTTAGTTAATTTAATATCTTTGGTATTCAGATAGGCTAGTGGGTGGTCTTCATCAATCTCAAACTTTAATTTATAGGCAATTAAAGCTTGACTCTTAAACCTAGTGTCTTCATCAAATGATTTTTTAATATACTTTTTTTCACCCACAAGCGGATGGTTAATAAAATTAAAGTGTGCTCTTATTTGATGGGTTCTTCCAGTTAGTAATTCAATTTCTACCAAACTATATTTTTTAAATTCTTCTAAGACCTTATATTTAGTAATAATTTCTTTGGCTTGAGGATGGTTTTTAGATTCACTAATCCTTACTAATCCTTGTTGCTCATCCTTAGATAA